>JBBQXR010000447.1:0-2568 GCA_038209455.1 Acidimicrobiia bacterium | reverse complement strand
CGGAGCACGGACGGAATGTGCGTCAGGTGATCGCGCCCACGCTCCTCGCACTCGATCCGCGCGGACTCTCGGTGCAGGTGGACGATGCCGATGCGCAGGTCCCGGTGCCCATGCCGCCGCCCGCCGACGAGGTGCAACCATTCGCACTGGTGTCGCTCTGGCTCGACCGTTACGACGACCGGGCTCCGTTCGAGGCCGTCCTGCGTGAGCACAGCGACCACATCGCCGGATACCTGGTCACCGAGTCGATGTACACCGATTACGGCGGCAACGAGCACGGCCGGGTCAGGGACTGGCCCGATGGCGAGCGGTCCACGGGCGTCGTCATGGTCACCCTCCTGCGCCGACCCGCGCACATGACGGCCGAGGAGTGGATCACGCACTGGCACACGGTGCAGTCGCCGGTGTCCGAGGCGATGCAGCCGCGCATGCGGTACGTCCGCAACGCGGTGGCGCGCCCGATCACGCCGAATGCACCGCCCATCGAGGGCATCGTCGAGGAGGCCTGGCCGTCGGCCGAGCACATGACCGACCCGATGCTCTTCTACTGCGCGGGTGACGATCCCGAGCTGATGAAGAGCAACCTCAACGAGATGCTCGCGAGCGTGATGGCGTTCCTCGAACTCGAGTCGCTCCGCAGCTTCACGACGAGCGAGTACCTGTTCCGGACGTAGTCACCCCGGCGCGGTAACGCGCCATCCCAGCGGTCTCGATCACGCGCCCGGTGTCGGTGACGAGCAGGGCGTCGGCGCCTTCGGTCTCGACCAACGCGGCACCGGCGTCGGCACCGCGGACGAAGGCGGCCTTGGCCAGTACTTCGGCCCACCACGCCTCGCCGGCCACGACCGTCACACTGGCCAGTCCCGAGGACGCGGGCGCGCCGGTTGCGGGATCGAGCAGGTGATGCACCTCGTGCGTCCCGCGTCGCCACCGTCGGCGAAGGCGCGTGCTCGTCGCCACTGCGCCCGAGGCGCAGCGAACCCGCCCCCAATGCGACGCGAGGTCGGCATCGTCGAACACCACTTCCCACGCACCGTCGTACGGACCGACACCGTGGACGCACAGGTCGCCGCCGAGATCCACACACACCGAGGTCGCACCGGCGGCGGCAAGGTCGGCGGCGACGAGGTCCGCGGCGTATCCCTTGCCGATGCCGCCGAGATCCAAGGTCACGTCCGGCGGCAGCATCACCGCGCGGACGGTCGCGTCCAACTCGATTCCGGAACACCCGCTGAACGGACGAGCCGCGACGTCGCCGAGTGGAACGCGGCGCGCTTCGACCTCCGGGAAGTCGCGGTCGTATCCCCATGCACGGATCGCGTCCAGACCGGTGGGGTCGAACGTGCCGCCGGTCCGTCGGCACGCATCGACCGCGCGCGCGATGAGCGCGAAGGTGACGGGCGAGACCACCACGGGACGTCCGCCGCCGGCCGCGTTCAGCAGGCTGAGTTCGCTCTCCGGGAGGAACCGCGACCAGCGGGCCTCGAGCTCGTGGAGGGTGTCTTCGGCCCGATCCATCGCCTCGGGCGCTCCATCGAACGCAAGCAGGCGCGCAGTCGTTCCCATCACCCGGAATGACCGATCTGCCCAGGAAGCCGACACGGAAGCCACGCCGATGCTTCGGCACTCGGAGCCCGACACCTGAATCACGAACCGAACCCCGTGACCCGACGGCACCGCAGCAGGCGGTCAGACTGGCGTGATGCTGGCAGGCAGGCGCACTGCGATCGTGATCGGCGCGGTCGTACTCGTCCTCGTCGGCCTCGGCGGGTGGCGGCATGCGCAGTTGGTCGACGACCGCGCCACCGCACGGGGCCGCCGAGTCGAGGCCATCCACGAACTCAACCGCCTCCGCACCGATCTCGGCGCGACTTCGGTCACCGCCGGAACCGTCGAACGCGAAACCGTCGACACGCGTCACGCAGCCGAGGAACTGGCGACCCTCACCGAGCAGGTCGCGGGCCGGATCGGCGTCGTCGCGAAAGATCGTGACAATGCTGCGGTGAGCGCGTATCTCGCCGGTGGCCAGATCGGTCGCCTCCGCGAGTGTCTGGACGGCATCAATCGGGCGCTCAACCAGATCAGCGTCGGCGACCCCAACGGTCCGAGCACGCTCAGCAAGGTGAGTGGCGCATGCCGGGCGGTCGGCGCATGACGACGCGGTACCAGATCATCGGTGCGCTGATCGCGATCGTCGCTCTCGCCACGACGGCGTGGCACGTGAACGCAGCCGCCAACGATCGCGACGCGGCGATCCGGTCGCTCGCCGCGATGGAGAACCGCGTCGACGACCTGGCCGGTCGACTCGCCAACGCGAACGGCCGCCTGCGCCGTGACCACACGGAGGCGCAGGACGTCCGCGCGTCGAAGATCCTGGCCCAGATTGCGCTGGATCAACACCACGCGCAACTCGCGATGACCGAGGCGGATCGTGACCAGTCGGCGCAGGTTCGTGATGCGAAGAATGCGGAGGTGGTGGTGGTGCAGCAGTGTCTCGATGGTGCGGGTCGGGCGTTGGATGCGTTGGAACGTCATGATCCGGTGGCGACGACGGCCGCGCTGCAGAGT
>JBBQXR010000446.1:0-2572 GCA_038209455.1 Acidimicrobiia bacterium | reverse complement strand
TGGGCGTGGTGGTCGCCGTCGGTGCGCATCCGTACGACTCGCCGACGCCACTCGGCGGTGCGTTCAAGAAGTTGTCGCAGACCTCCTCGGTGGCGTTCGCACTGCGGAGCACGGGTCGGGCGGTGCCGCTCGTGGTGTTGGGAATGGCCGCGCTGATGGCGGCGGGGGTCTCGGCCCTGGTGGTGCGACTCCGTCAACGCGGTCGGCTCCGGTGGTCGTACGCGATCCCGGTGCTCGCTGGGCTGCTCGTGTTCCTCAACCTGCCCGCGCTCTGGACGGGTGGCTTCTACGGCGACAACCTGCAACGTCCCGAGGAGATCCCGAAGTACTGGAAGCAGGCCACCAAGGATCTGGACTCGAAAGGCTCCCAAACGCGCGTGCTCGAAGTGCCGGGGTCGGACTTCGGGTCGTACCGGTGGGGCCAGACCGTGGACCCCATCACCCCGGGCCTGATCGACCGGCCGTACGTGGCTCGTGAGGTGATCCCGTACGGCTCGCCGTCGTCGGCGAACCTGCTCAATGCGTTCGATCTCCGGTTGCAGGATCGCAAGTTGACCCCCGACTCGATCGCACCCCTGGCGCGACTCATGGGTGTGGGCGACATCACGTTGCGCAACGACGTGCAGTTCGAGCGGTATCGGCTGCTCCGCCCGCTCTTTACCTGGGACCTGTTCACGCCGACCCCGTCCGGCCTCGACCCGCCCCGCACCTTCGGGAAGGCCGGCTCCACCCAGAGCACCGAGTTCCCGTTCCTCGACGAGCAGGCGTTCCTCGCGGACCCGACATTGGCGCTCCCGCCGCCCGTCGCGATCTTCGGCGTGATGGACCCGGCACGGATCGTGCGGACCCTCGGCGCGCAGGGACCGATCGTGATGGCGGGTGTCGGTGAGGGCTTGGTCGACGCGGCGGAGGCGGGCATGCTCGACCACCAACCGCTGGTCCAGTACTCGGCGTCGTTCGGGAAGGACCCGAAGGCGCTCCAGGCCGCGGCGAGCCGGAACGCGACGCTCGTCGTCACCGACAGCAACCGGGACCGAGGGCGACGGTGGAGCACCCTCACCGAGACCTCCGGCTTCACCGAGGGCCCGGGCACGCATCCGCTCACCAAGGACGAATCGGATGCGCGGCTCGATCTCTTCCCCGACGCGGCGCACGACTCGCAGACGGTGACGGTCCTGCACGGTGCGCGCAGCATCCGCGCCGACTCGTACGGCAACGCCATCACGTACACGCCCGAGGACCGGCCGAGTCGGGCCTTCGACGGCGACCCGAACACCGCGTGGCGGGCCGGGGAGTTCGATGCCGTGCGCGGCCTCCGGATCCGCATCGGGCTCGACCGGGCGATCACCACGGACCACGTGAACCTGGTGCAGGTGCTGCGACCACCGAACGACCGGTACATCACGACCGCGACCATCCGGTTCGACGGCCAGGACCCGACGCCGATCACCCTCGGTCCTGCGTCGCGGACCGCGACCGGCCAGACGATCACCTTTCCGAAGCGTCATTTCCGCACGTTCGAGATCGAGGTGCAGGACACCAACGTCGGCGAGCAGATCATCTTCGGTGGCTACAGCCCCGTGGGCTTCGGCGAGATCAGGCTGCGGGACGACCGCGCCGGGTCGAAGCCGGTCGTGGTCACCGAGGTGGTGCAGATGCCCGGAGACCTCCTCCGCACGGTCGGAACCGCATCGGCTGCCCGGCCGCTGGTACTGCTCATGAACCGGGACCGGATCCTGCCGAGCCCGGCCCGCCACGACCCCGAAGCGACCATGAGCCGCTCGTTCACGCTGCCGACCGCCCGCTCGTTCTCCGTGGCGGGCGACATCCGACTCTCACGTGATCGGGACGATTCCCAGATCGACCGCACCCTCGGGTACCGCGGACCGGTGGTGGCGACATCGTCGGCCCGCCTGGTGGATGCACCGTCGGTGCGCGCGTCGGCGGCCCTTGATCACGATCTGGCCACCGCGTGGGTCACGCCCTTCCGGTCCGCGGTCGGGTCCCGACTGCACGTCGACTTCGGTACCACGCGCACGCTCGACCATCTCGATCTCGCCTTCATGGCGGATGGACGCCACTCGGTGCCCACCGAACTCCAGCTGACCACGAGTGCGGGGGAGACCCGGACGGTGCCGTTGACCGTTCCGCCCGACGGCACCGTGGCGAATGGGACCGTCCCGGTCACGGCGAGGTTCGAGCCGGTGACCAGCGCCGGTCTGACGGTCCGGATCAGCAAGGTCCGGCCGGTCCTCACCAAGGAGTACGACTGCGGATGTGATGTGCAGACGCCCGCGGCCATCGCCGAACTCGGTGTGCCTTCGCTCCCGGCCGTCGTACCGCCCGCGCCGATGCCGTCGGAATGTCGCTCTGATCTGCTGACGGTCGACGCTCGACCGGTGCCGCTGCGGTTGGTGGGGACCACGGCCGACGCCGTCGCGCTGAAACCGCTGGCCTTCGCTCCGTGCGTCGACAGCCGCGGGCGTACGCCTGCGAAGGGCGCGCGCGTCGGGCTCTCGGCCGCCGCCGGCGAGCACGAGGTGAACACTGCAACCGGCGCGTCGAGTGGTCT
>JBBQXR010000445.1:0-2576 GCA_038209455.1 Acidimicrobiia bacterium | reverse complement strand
CGAGACGACGACCTGGGACGGCTGGGCCGCGTGTCGGCGCGGCCTCGGTGCGGACCGCCGGTGGTTCGCCACCACCGCGGGCGCCGAGCACCGTCGGATCGACCAGGTCGAGTACCGCGCCGGTGACGTCGTGGTGTTCGGCTGCGAGAGCACGGGGTTGGACGACGACGTGCTCGCGAGCTTCGACGCCGGACATCGGCTCCGGATCCCGATGCGGCCGAACAACCGCAGCCTGAATCTCGCCAACTCGGTTGCGGTGGTGGCGTACGAGGCGTGGCGTCAGCACGGCTACGCCGGGGCGACGTCCGGAACCTTCGCCGAGGACCGGCCCCCGCTCCCACCAAACCTGTGACGTATGCGGGCGCGCGCCGTTAGCGTCGGTGCTCATGCCCTCGGCGTCAGCGCTCCAGATCGACGACCTGACGCTGACCCGTGTGCTGTACGCCGACGTGACGGTGCCCGCAGAGCGGGTCGGGCTCACCGTCGACGACGTGCGGGCAGTGCCGTGGCGGTTGCCGCTCTGGGCTGGTGAGGACGACGCGGTCGGCGCCAGTGCGTCGGCCTGGGTCATCGAGCGCGGCGCTCGCCGGATCGTGCTCGAGCCGCTGCAAGCCGCCGACGAGGTGCTCCACGACCCGGCCGCGGGTTCGTTCCACCAGGACGCATTCGCGCAACGTATGGAGGAGGATGGCTTCGAGGTCGCGTCGATCGACACGGTCGTGATCTCCCACATCGAGACGATCGGGATGGTGGGTCGGCGTGCCGACGACGGCACGTGGTCGCCATTCTTCCCGAACGCGCGCATCGTGATTCCGGCGGCCGCCCTCGAATATTTCGGTCGGGCGCCGGGTGACTACCTGTCGTCGCAGGTGTGGCGGCAGTTCATCGACGAGGGTCGCGTCGACACCGTGGCCGACGGTGCGGAGATCGTGCCGGGGATGCGGGCCGAACTCACCGGCGCCCACAACCCGGGGCACACGGTCTTCCATTTCGGCGCGGATCCGGCGGCGACCTGGTTGGGTCATCTCGCGCTGAACCCGATGCATCTCGTGACGGGCCTCTGCCCGGCGCAACACCCCGAGCCCGAGCGCGCATGGGCGTTACTCCAGGGCTATCGGGACGACGGTCGGATACTGCTCGCGCCGCTGTGGCCGTCGCCGGGATGGGGTCGTTTCGACGCGGGAACGTTTCGCGCCGACGACGAGACCTGACGCAACCGCACGTGGACCCTCGCCGGGTCAGGCTGCGGCGAGGTCCTGTTTCGCCGGTTGCACCGTCGGGATACGCCCGCTGAAGAAGAGGGCGAGCAGTGCGAGTCCGGCGAGGAGCGCGAGCGCGCTCTGGAGTCCTTGAATGCGCGCGTCGGCGTTCTCGCTGGTGATCGCGGACGCAGCGGCGGGAGCGACGCCCGCCTGCTTCAGTGCCGCCTCGAGATCGTCGTTCGAAGTGAACGGGATACCGCCGGCCAACTTCACCTGCGCTTCGGAACTGACGCTCTTCGGTACTGCGGGATTGTGCGCGATGCCGGTGAGGAAGGAACTCGTCAGGACGCCGATCAGTACCGCACCCGCGACGGCGGTGCCGATCGACGCGCCGAGGTTGGTCAACGTGTTCTGGAGTCCGCCCACTTCACCGGCCTGCTCGTCGGGAACGGCGGAGACCGTCACGCTGCCGAGTTGCGATGCCAGCGCACCCACGCCGAGACCGGCCAGCAGCATCGGCCAGGTGATGATCTCTGGGCCGGCACTTTCGCTGAGCGCGGCGATCAACACCACGATGCCGGCGAAGAGCGCGAGGAAACCCAACCGGACGACGCGGCGCGGTGACACATCCGGGAACAGCCGCGGGATGCCGACGGCGGCGAGGAGGAGCGTGGCGGACAACGGAAGCAGGCGGACGCCGGTGGCGATGGCGGAGAGTCCCAGGGCTACGGACAGGAAGAGCGGCACCGTGAAGAAGAGCCCCGCCTGGAGCAGGTACTGGAAGAAGAACGCAGTGAGGCCACCCCGCAGGACCCGATTGCGCAGGATCTCGGGATTCACGAGCGGCTCACTGCCGCGTGCCACGAGTCGTGCCTCCCAGCCGAGGAACAATCGCAGCACGAGACCGCCACCGAGGATGAGCCAGACGACGGGCGAGAGACCGAACCACGCGGGTCCGTCACCCTTGGGCTGGAGCAGGCCCCACGCGCCCGAACGGAGGACCCCGAAGACGATGAGGGAGAGGCCGAGGGCAGAGAGCGCCGTGCCCACGAGGTCGAGCCGCATGCCTCCTTCGACGGGGGCATCGGCGGTCCTGCGGTTCATGGCGAGGATGACGACGACCACGACGACCTCGCCGACGAACACCCAGCGCCACGACAAATACGTCGTGAACAGGCCGCCGATGAGCGGACCGGCTGCGACCGCGATCGCGCCGGCCGACGCGACGAGCCCGTACGCGCGCGGTCGCTCGCTCGGGCCGAAGTTGGAGGCGATGAGCGCCACGATCGCCGGGAGGATCAGCGCGGCGCCGATGCCCTCGAGGAACGACCAGCCGATCATCAGCACCGCGAGATTGGGTGCGAGCGCCGTCGT
>JBBQXR010000444.1:0-2579 GCA_038209455.1 Acidimicrobiia bacterium | reverse complement strand
GCCGACGAGGTTCTTGCCCTCCGGCAGGTTCACCGCGGTCTTGCCGCCGATCGCCGCGTCCACCATCGCGAGGAGGGTCGTCGGGACCTGCACCACGTCGACGCCTCGGTGGTAGGTCGCGGCCGCGAACCCGGCCGTGTCACCGACAACGCCGCCGCCGAGCGCCACCACGACGTCGCCGCGCAACAGTCCCCAGGACGCGAAGCCGCGGGCGAGGGCCTCGATCGTGGAGAGCGACTTGTGCTGTTCACCGTCACCCATGAGGAAGACCTCGGTGGGTGCATCGATCGCAGTGCGCACCGTGTCGGCATACCGATCCGCGATCGCGGCCTGCGACACGATGGCCACCCGTCGTCGGCCCGCGACGATGCGTCCGACGTCGGCGAGGTTGCCGGCGCCGACGGTGACGTCGTAGGGCTGGTCGAGAGCAACCGGGATCGTGGTCACGGCGACTCGGGTACGAACTCGTCGAACCGGTCGAGCACCGCCGCGGCCACGGCATCGGCGTCCCGACCTTCGGTGCTCACCGTCGCGTGCGCGGCTGCGGCGTAGCTCTCGGCCCGCGCGTCGGCGAGGCGGGTGAGGGTCGCGATGGTCGGACCGCCGGCGACCAGCGGACGATTGCTCGCGCCGTCGCGGTCGACCCGCGCGGCCAGGACGTCGGGCGGCGCCTGGAGCCAGACCACCACCCCTCTCCGGGCGGCGCGACGGTTCTCGGGGTCGACCATCGCCCCGCCTCCGCACGCCACCACGAGCGGTTCCGGTGACGCCATAGCGTCGGCCAGTGCGGCGCGTTCACGGGCCCGGAACCCGACCTCACCGATCGTCGCGAACAGTTCGGGGACAGAAGCGCCGGTCACCGTCTCGACCAGCGCGTCGGTGTCGACGAAACCCCGGCCGAGCTTCCGGGCGCACACCGTCCCCACGGTCGTCTTGCCTGCACCCATCAGCCCGACGAGTACCAGGTGGCGCGCGGTCGTCACAGCGACGCGACGAACTCGCGATGGTTACGGGTGAACTCACCGAGGGAGTCGCCGCCGAACTTGCGCAATGCCTCGTCGGCGAGCACCAGGGCCACCATAGTCTCGGCGACCACGCCGGCCGCCGGCACCGCGGTGACGTCGGTGCGCTCCTTGAACGACACCGTCGGCTCCTTGGTCTCGACGTCGACCGTGCGCAGGACCGGCCGGTTGAGCGACGCGAGCGGTTTCATGGAGGCCCGGGCGACCAGCAACGACCCGGTGGTCATGCCGCCCTCGATGCCGCCGGCCCGGTCGGACGCCCGCTCGTAGCCGTCGGTCTCGCTCCAGAGGATCTCGTCGTGGGCCTTGCTGCCGCGCACGGCGGCGACCGCACTGCCTTCACCGATCTCCACCGCCTTCATGGCCTGGATGCTCATCAGCGCCTGCGCAATGCGGCCGTCGATCCGGCGGTCCCAGTGCACGTGCGAACCGAGCGCGACGGGAACCCCGAATCCGAGGACCTCGACCACACCACCGAGGGAATCACCGTCCTTGGCCGCCGCCTTGATCGCCGTGACCATCGCGGCTTCGGCATTCGCGTCGAAGCAGCGCACGGAGGACTCGTCGATCCGGTCGAGGTCGGCGACGCCCGGACGGGGCGCATCCGGCGCGACCGCCGCGTCGCCCATCCGGATCACGTGGGAGATCACCGTCGTACCGAGTTCCGCGAGGAGCGCTTTCGCGAGCATGCCGGCCGCGACCCGCGCCGCGGTCTCGCGGGCGCTCGCACGCTCGAGCACGTTGCGGGCGTCGGCGAAGCCGTACTTCTGCATCCCCACGAGGTCGGCGTGACCGGGACGGGGCTGGGTGAGCGGCTTCTCCGTCACCCCCGGCGCGGGCGACATCTCCTCTTGCCATTTCGGCCACTCGGTGTTGTGGATGACGATCGAGACCGGCGATCCGAGCGTGGTGCCGTGACGGACCCCGCCGACCAACTCCACTTCGTCGCGCTCGAACCGCATCCGCGGGCCGCGCCCGAAACCGAGACGGCGCCGCGCCAGTTCATCACCGATCTGGTCCACCGTGATCGGCAGTCCGGCCGGCAACCCCTCGACGATGACGACGAGGGCGGGGCCGTGTGATTCTCCGGCAGTCAGGTAGCGCAGCATGATCGACGCAGGTTAGAGCCCGCTGTCGTGTGAACCGCGACCCAAAACCGCCGGCCGCGTGGCGAGAGGGCGAGCGGACCGGCGCGTCCGCGCGAACGAGTTCTCCGGCCGCCCGTGGCCGGAGCGGCCCGGCAACGAAGTGAACAAGCGCGGGAGACCGTTACTTGGTGACCTGTTCGCCCTGACAGAGCGAGAACGGAGAGTCGGCGTAGGTGAGACTCACCCCGGCCTGGCCTCCGGCACACGTGGTGAACGCGATCAGCTTGTAGTTGGCCGCAAAGACCTGACCCGTGACCGCGGTGTACTCGACCGTCCCGACCCGAATGCGAGCGGTCTGGACTCCCCCGGCCGCGGCGTCGGAGAACACGTCGAGCAACGCGACGTCGGTGGTGGGCGGCGGGTTCTGAACGAACCACGAAGACGACACTTCGACTCGTGGAAAATCCGT
>JBBQXR010000443.1:0-2584 GCA_038209455.1 Acidimicrobiia bacterium | reverse complement strand
CGATATGCTTCTGGAGTTGCTGTCCGATTCCGCCTCCCGTCTGCATGATACAGCCGGCCTCGATCACGTCAATGTCGGCCATGGTGGTGCCAGAGTCGGCGATGGCGGCGCGCGCCGCCTCGGCCGCGAGGTCGACGGTGTCCTTGTCCGTGTGCTTGCCGAACGTGGTCCTGTGGATCCCGAGGATCCAGATGTTCTCGGTCATGGGTGACTCCTCACGAGAGATGGGCGAAGGGTTGAAGGGGTGGTGGACGCGGGTCAGGCGACGGGTTCGAAGCCGAAGCCGATGGCCTCGGTGCCGTCGTCGTCGGTACCGAGCACGAACGTCGCCAATCGGAGGCGCATTCCGAGGCTCACGTGATCGGCGTCGGGCTCGGTGTTGATGACGTTGGCGCGCACGCTGGTGCCGTCGCAGTCGATGACGCCGGCGACGAACGGGACCGGGACGCCGGGCGCTGCGAACGAGACGATGGTGAACGCCCGCAACTCGCCCTCGGTGGCGATGTCGACGGTGGTGAAGTCGTCCGCGAAGCACGAGGCGCACGCGTTGCGGCGGTCGAAGAACCGCGCGCCGCAGTTGGTGCACTCGTGGGCGACAAGGTGGGGATGATCCCCGAGGACCAGGTAGTCGACGAGTGGGATCGTTGCGGTCATCGGGCGCTCCGGATGGGATGTCGGCGGGGACGGGTCATGGTAGGAGTGATCAGGTTGAGCGGGCGAGGCCGCGGTCGAGGAGGTTGGCCGTGATGCGTTCGACGACCGGGTCACCGCCGGTGAGACCCCAGGCCCAGTCGGTGGTGCCGGAGGTGAACACGAAACCGCCGGGTTCGTGGATACCCATCACCGCGTGGCCGTGGTGGATTGCCGCGACCGCGCTCGGGTCTTCGGTGCCGAAGGCCCGGGCCGCGATGAACTCGATTTCGGACGGAACTCCGTCGCGCGGGGGCCGGGGCGCGTTGGTGCGGTCGAAATGCTGGGTCGGCGCGAGCCCGAGGATCGCGAAGTCGGCCGCGGTGCCGTCGGACCCGGTGGGAGCGGGCACGCCGTCGCGCATCACGAAGTCGCAGCCGTCGCATTCGTACCCCACGATCACCGACTCGGACCCGATCAGATCGCCGTAGGTGACGTCGGTCCCGTCGAACACCCAATGCTCCGGCGCGTAGATCGTGTAGCCACCTGCTCCGGACGCGACGACCTGACCGATGCGGTGGTAACCGCCCCGCACGAAGCTCACGCCGGTCATCTGGTTCTCCGGTCGTTCCAACAGATGGTCGGACCACATCGCCGTGAGGAGGTGCTGACGGTCGGTCCCGAAGACCGGGTCCCGCTCGTAGAGGCCCTTGTATCCGGCCATGGTGCTGCCCTCGTCCTCGATGCGCACCTGCCAGAACGCGGTGTTGCCCGAGAGGAAGAGTGCGTTGCCGCCGCCGCGGGTGAACGCCTCGACGGTGTCGCGCATCGGAGCCGACCAGTACTCGTCGTGCCCGACCGAGAGGTACAGGCGGCGCCCGTCGAGGGCGGCGGGATCCTCGAGGTCGGCGTTGATCGCGTAGTCGAGTTCGTAACCGTTGCCCTCGGCCCAGCGCACGAACGGCAACTCGTAATTGGGCCAACCCGCGGAGCCGGCCCACTGGGTGAACTGGTGCTCGCGCAGGTACCGCACGTGCGCGCGGTTGACGGGGTCCGGCGGGTTCATCACCGTGACCCGCGCACCGGGCCCGTCGGGCTTGCGGAGGATGCCCTTGGCCATCGGCCGCGCGAACGACACGTGGGTGCCGTTCTCGTAGAGATTGCGGCCACCGAAGTCGTTGTACGCGTTGTAGGTGTTCGTGCACAGCGCGAGTAGCGGTCGGTCCGGGTTCGGCGTCGAGGCTCGCACGACGAAGAATCCGACGGCCTCGTGCGCGAAGCGGCCGGCGTCGGTCCGCAGGACGACCTCGTAGTAACCGCTGCGCCATTCCGGGTCCACGGTGAGATCGGTGCTGGCCGGCCAGTCGCACCCGTGCGCGGCGGCGCGGTCGGGGACCGGGTGCGGTTCGAGGCCGATCTCGCCGCGCCACACCACCTCGCGGTGCGCGCCGATGCGCGCCACCGTGATCGTGGCGGGGACCGGGGGACCAGCGGCGTGGATCCCGACGCGCTCCCCGGCAACGACAGATTGGGGCCAGGCGTACACGGCAGGTTCGGCGAGCGTCTCCATTCGCCGGAACCTACAGGTCAGGATGATCCGATGATCACCGGACGGATCATCATCCTGAACCGCAGGTCGAGCGCCGGGACGAGCATGCGCCCGACGGCTCCCGTGGGCGCTTGCGCGTGACCGGTCCTCGCCGTCGGCTCGGTCCGACCCTGGCCGCACTCGCACTCGCACTCGTCGCGGGCGCGTGCAGGAGCAGCACGGCCGCACCGATCGCGCCGATACGCGTCCGGGGCATCGACTTCCCGGTCGCGCTCACACCCGATCGTTCGGGTGGCTTCCTGTTCGCCGAGCGGGTTGCGGGCCGGATCCGGCGGGTCGACCCGGACGGTCGGCTGGAGCCGGGCTCGGTCGCGCGGGTTGCAGTATCGGTCGCCGGCCAGCGTG
>JBBQXR010000442.1:0-2613 GCA_038209455.1 Acidimicrobiia bacterium | reverse complement strand
ATCTCCGAGGGCATGACCGAGTGGTCGTGCCGAGGGCTGACGGGTTACGGCCTCTCCGAGTACCTCGACCAGATCATCGACGGCCGACCCGTGGGCGCCGTCGAGGAGAGCGCGCCTCGGGCGTAGCAGGTCTCCCTCCGGATTCACCGTCCCGCTGACGAACCAACGGGCGAGACGGTCGATCGTGGTCGTCGCACCCGATTCCGCCCGCCGCGCTCGAATCCGGCAGGCAACGTGACGACGACTCCGAACGCCCGCCGGGACCGACGTGTCGCGGCGTTCGCGGCGGCGGGACCGCTCCGGAACTGGACGCTGCTCACCGCCGGTTCGGTCATCGCGATCTCGGTCTGCGTCAGCATCGGATACGCCTTCGGCATCGAGATGCTCAAGCGGATCGCACCCGATCTGGCAACGATGAAGATCAACACCGCGGTCTCGATGTGGTTGGCTTCCGGTGCCCTGTTCGCCATTCGGGCGCACCGCCCGCGGCTGGTGGTATCGCTCACCGTGCCCCTCTTCGTCATCGGCTGGCTCGGCTGTCTGGGCTACCTGTTCGGGGTCAAGGCGCTCTACGCGGTCGGCCCGTTCTCGAGCATGGCCGGCCACACCGCGACGGCAATCGTTCTGCTCGCGGTCGGGCTCATGGCCAGCAGCCCGGACGGAACCCTGCGCTGGATCGTGAAGGGTGACGATCCCGGCGCAACCGTTCTCCGCCGCAACATTCCGACCGCCGTGCTCGCGATGCCGCTCCTTGCGTATCTACAGCTCGAGGGCCAGCGCCACGGTCTCTATCCGTTCGCGTTCGGGGTCGGGATCATGGTGGTGGTGTCGTACGACGCGTGGATCGTCGGGAACCATGAACTCCGCGACCTCACTGCGAGCTTGGAGAGCAGGATCTCGGAGCGCACCGCCGCACTGGCGACGAGCGAGGCGTGGGCACGAGCACTTGCCGGCACCGCCCCGATCGGTATCTTCCACTGCGATAACAGCGGCCGACGCACGTACGTGAACGATCAGTTCTGCACGATCTACGGCTGGTCCCGCGACGCACTTCTCGACCGAGCCGCGGCAGCACCATCCACGTCGACGATCGCGCCCGAACTCTGGCCGAGTGGGAACACACCGTGACGACCGGCGTCGACTTCGATATCGAGTTCCGGGTCGTACGGCCGACGGGTGAGATTGCCTGGGTGCACGCCCACGCGTCGAAGGTCCCCGACGGCGGCGACGCCGGTCTGGTCGGAACGTTGGAAGACATCACCTCGCGCCGGGCCGCCGAACATGCGTTGCAGGAGGCGGAAACACTCTTCCGCACGGTCTTCGAATCGTCGCCGGTCGGCATGGCGCTCCTCGACCACGACGGCTGCATCGTTCGGGCAAACCACGCGCTGTCCGAGCTCACAGGGTTCTCGATCGACGACCTGACCACGAAAGTGTTGAACTCGCTGGTGGAGGGCACGACGGCGGCGGCGATAGCCGACGTCGTCAACAAGACATCGGAGGATCGACGCATTCTTCGGGCCGACGGCTCGATCCGATAGGCGACGATCCACTACGCACGGATCGGAGCGCGCGGCTCGGACGGATCGGGTTTCACCGTCGCGCAATTCGTCGACACGACGCAGCGCCGAAAGTTCGAAGAGCAACTGGTCACCCTCGCCAACCACGATCCGTTGAGCGGGCTGCTGAACCGACGCAGTTTCCAATCGGCGCTGACGAACCACGTCGCACGCTGCCGGCGGTACGGTCCGTCAGGATCGGTGCTGATGCTCGATCTCGACAACTTCAAGCAGATCACCGACGGGCACGGTCACCTCGCAGGCGACCAGGTCATCACCGCCACTGCGAATCGGCTGCTCGCCGCCTGCGTGAGCCCGACGTCGTCGCCCGCATCGGCGGGGACGAGTTCGTCGTGCTCCTCACGGACGGAACCGCCGCCGATGCTCGTACCGTGGCGCAGAGCCTCATCGAATGCCTCCGCCAGACGATCCTCACCGACACCGGCGTCGCCATCTTCGCGACCGTCAGCATCGGTGTGGCGAGCTTCGACGAGGCGGGGCGATCCGCGGCCGAGATGCTCAAGGACGCGGATGGCGCGATGTACGAGGCCAAGCAGACGCGCGACAACTGGGTCGAGTTCCGCGCCCGTGATCTCATCGATTCGGCCGAGAGCCCGTCGGCATTGAAGATCGCCGACCGGGCCTCGGGCTAGTCGACCCGCCTCAGAGGAGCAGCGTGCGGGCGCCGGTGGTGGCGCCGGCCTGCTCGCGGTACTCGACGAGTTGCGCAACCGAGACGAGCGCGATGCGGTGCTCCTGCGCGAACAACTCGAGGTACGGGAAGCGAGCGGGCGAGCCGTCGTCGTGTAAGACCTCGCAGATCACCGCGACCGGCGCACAGCCGGCCAGACGGGCCAGGTCGACCGCGGCCTCGGTGTGCCCGCGTCGCTCGAGCACGCCGCCTTCGCGCGCACGGAGCGGGAACACGTGACCGGGGCGTACGAAGTGGTCGGGACGCGACGCAGGGTCGAGGACCTTGCGGACCGTGAGCGCGCGATCGTGCGCGCCGATTCCGCTGCCGGCATCGCGATGATCGATGGTGACGGTGAAAGCG
>JBBQXR010000441.1:0-2618 GCA_038209455.1 Acidimicrobiia bacterium | reverse complement strand
ATCACGATATCAGCGAGGGCCGTGACCATCCCCGATCACCGCCGCATAGCGCTGCCCGCGTGACGCAGATCGCCGGCCCGGAACGGCCACCGAGGCTGCCGGGGCAACGCGCTCTGTATCGAGTTAGCCCGTACCTCGAGGCGTCAAGGAAGTGTTCACGACGGCCGTTGCGTCCTCCGGGTGTCGATTCCCGCGTGGCAGGGACCACACCGGCGACAATGGCGCATGGACTACGCAGCTCTCGATGACATCACATGGGAGGAAGCTCAGCGGCTCCTTGATGGCGAGGCCGCGGACCAGATCGACGCCCTCTTGCGCTGTGGCTTCTATGCGGTGATGCCTCGCTTGACGATTGACGCGTGCCGCGACCGCGTCGGTCCCGCCAACCCTACGCAGCTACGTCGGGCGGCCATCGTGTGCCTCGGTCATCTGGTGCGAAGGACGGGCGTCCGTCCACCGGGCGATGTTGTGGAACTTGTTCGCGACGCAGACAGCGACTCGGCATTGAGCGGCGCCGCGGTCGACTTCTTCGATGACCTCGCGATGTTCGCACCTCCACCGACTTGACGGTGTCCCACAACGAGCCGGCCATATCCCTGTCTCTCACCACCGCCCCGCGTCCCAGAACGCCGGTTCGCTGAGCGTTCCGTTTCCGCGGGGATTTCAGTAGCCGGGCTGCCACTGCTCGGCCTGGACGGCGGGTAGGTCGCCTTGGACGACGGCACGGAAGAGCTGGAGGACTCGGTCCCGGTTCACCTGCTCGATGTGCCACGGGCCGTCGCCGTCCTCGACGTTCTCCCAGACCAGCTTGCCGCTGCGGAACGCGCTGCGTGTCCACCCGCTCGGGTCGGAGACGGAGACGTCTGTGTGCTCGTCGTCGGCTCGGAGAAGTTCATCGAGAAGGCTCCCGAGACCATCGGGGCCTTGCGTCGGCTCCATCGACCCGTCCAGGTGAGTAAGCGTTGCCACGGCGCGACTATCCCATGGCCCCACCGCACCCCAGCCCACCCGGCCAGAAACCCGACTCGCGATCGGCCAGCCCGCCGGCAGGGCGGACTCGGTGGGGTCAGCTTCACACCGACCAGCAGCTACCCGCTTCACGACCCTTCAAGGGAGGCCTCTTGAGATCCGAAACGATCCGCCGGGCGCGAGACCTTTCGGACGCCGGCGTCGTGGAGTTCGCCGATGGGGCGACTCCCGAGGACATCGAGTCGATCGAAGTTTCGCTCGGCGTCACGCTGCCCGACCCGTTCAAGGATTTCCTGCGTCGCTTCGGGGGCGGAGGCGCCCCGGGGGCCGAGATCTCCGGCTGGTACGGGCCCTCCCACGCGTCGGACTTCGGCACCGTCGTCGGTGACACGGTGCGCCTCCGGGAGTTGCTGGGCTTGCCCGTCGATCTGGTGGTGATCCAGAGCGGTGACGACGAAACACCGTGGTGCCTGGAGACCGATCACCGGCCAGGACCCGAGTCCGCGGTGTTGAGCTTCGACGGCGGGCAGCGGACGAAGCTGTATCCCGACTTCGAGAGCTTCTTCGTCGACTACCTCCACGCCTGGTCGCGAGAATCATGACCCCCCGCTCCAAGGTGCCGCCGCCGTGAAGTTGACCGCATTCGGTGCGCACCTGTCCCAGAACCCGCGGGCATAACGTCGGCCGACCACCGCGGCAGATCACCCGTATAACAGCGGATGCGTGCGTCGACGGTCGCGGCCGTGCCACGAACGCGTCGGTTCTCTCCGGGGGGGGAGGCAGCCCGGCTGACGTGCCTGCTCTATCGTTGGGATAGTGATGCCGTTGTGGCATCTCCGGTGGTCGACCGTCGTCGCCGCGACGGTGGTGTTCGGCGCCTTCCTCGTTCGGTTCGGCACGCTCGATGAGAACGCGGTCGGCCGGACCGTCATCCTGATCGCCCTGGTGGCGTCAGGTCTCGTTCTCTTCGTGTTGCTGGAAGGACTCGTGCTGTCTCGCTTTGCTGCGCACCGGGCCCGAAATCCCGCTCGGCTGATGGCGGCCGTGGCGCGAAGGGCGCAGTGGGCGCTCGAACCGGGTGATCCGCTGCAGGACGCTGTGAGGCTCATGCTTCTGCGCGAACGCTTTCTGGAGGCTCCGGTCCTCCGCGCTGCGCTGCCCCGCACCATGGGCACGACCCGTGGTTCTCGGGCTGAGTGGCTCACCCCGTTGATGAAGAACAACGCAAACGGAGTCGTGCTCGCGCGGACGAACACGCACCTGCTCGTGTGTCAGCCCGACATCGATCGCGTGGTGCATCTCGTGGCGGCGATTCCCTTTCGACCGGGTTCAGTTCGTCGAGTCGGGCCGAATGTACTGGTTGGGTCGACGCCGGTTCTTGATCGGCATCGGGTTCGATGACGGCTCGTCTGTCGCCATGGCTCAGTCTCCGGAATTCGGTGGTGCGATCACGAGATTCTTCGGCCCACTCTTCGAGCCGTTCCAAGTTCGGGCGAACCTGCGAACGCCGCCGTCTCAGCGTGCGATCGACGGCGAGCCGACCTGACTCGACGGGCGGGATCGCCCCGACGCACTGGTCGGCCGCCGCGTCACGCACGAGGCGCGGCGGTCAGTCCGGCGTCGACCGGCGAGGGACAGGGGTCGCGCGG
>JBBQXR010000440.1:0-2625 GCA_038209455.1 Acidimicrobiia bacterium | reverse complement strand
ACTACGGCGTCCTCAACGTTCCGGCCGACATCCTGTCCGATCGGTCGCCATCCGGACGAGGGGTCATGGGTGGCACCGAGGTGCAGGTTGCCGTCCTTGGAGGAAGTTCCGCGGTCGTGGACCAGGCGGCGGTGATCCGTGAGCTCGGTGCGTCGATGGCACGAAACGGCGTCGAGAAGGCGCCGCCGGTGAAGCGACTCGCCGGCAAGGTGCGTCGCTCCGAACTGGAGCCGGTGGATGCTCGTCTGCTCGCGGTCGGCCTCGCGTCGTCGAACCTCTCGACGATCGCCATCGATCCCAAGGGGACGTTCATCATCGCCGGTCCGCCCGGCAGCGGGAGGACTTCGACGATCTTGAGCCTCGTCGAAGGGTTCGCGGCGTTGCATCCCGACGCGGTGCGCGTCTACCTCGGCAGTGACAAGTCGCCGCTGGCGACCCGCAACGTGTGGCACGCGACCGCGCTGGGACCAGACGAGGTGAGTCGAGCATCGACGTTCCTGGCTGCCGCGGTCCGGACGGTGCCAACGAACACGCGGATGCTCGTCGTCGTCGAGAACATCGCGGAGTTCCTCGGAGGTCCGGTCGACTTGGCGCTTCAGGAGCTAACGAAGGCGTGCACCGCCGCGAACCACTTCATCGTGTTCGAGGCCGAGACGAGTGCGTTCGTCGGAGCGGCCGGTGTCCTGGGCCTAGCGAAGAGCGGTCGTGCCGGGCTTGCGCTGGCACCCGACCAGTCCGACGGATCGATGATCTACAAGACGCCCTTCCCGCGAACGAACCGTGCCGAGTTCCCGGAGGGCCGAGCGTTGCTCGTCGGCAAGGGCCGGGCCGAGGTGGTGCAGGTCGTGCTCCCCGACGGAGAGCTCTGATGCGGGTACCGGTCCCCATTCCCAAAACACGGGACGCCACGTAGCTTCAACATGAAGCAGCCAACCCTCATCCAACCCTGAAAATCCCAACCCCGAAAGGAACCCCATCATGTCGTTCACCGGAATGGACATCGAGCAGGTCGAGTCGATCGCCGGCCAGCTCAAGCAGCAGGCCGACCAGATCAACAACGTGATCACCGCCATCAACTCCCTCGTCGGGCAGCTGCCGGCCATCTGGCACGGCAAGGATGCCACCGAGTTCGTGAGCTGGTGGGACAGCCAGCATCGTCCCAACCTCCAGAGCGCGGCGCATGCCATCGAAGGGCTCGGCCAGGCGGCGATGAACAACGCAGCTGAGCAGCGAGCAGCTGCAGGCCAATGACCGAAGGGGGTTGGCCTGGTTCGACGCACCGTTGAGCCAGGCCTCCGTCGATTCGAACCGAAGGGGAGAGGAGTCGAGCAGTGGCACAGGAAACCGGTATGGACGTCGAAGCCGTACGGATCGTCGCCGTGAAACTCGATGAGCAGGCGGCCCGCGTGGCAAGCATCGTGGCGGAGATCGAGGGCTCGGTTGCGGCGATCGAGCAGAACTGGACCGGGGCCGACGCCCAGTTGTTCGCCGGATGGTGGCATCAGCAGCATCGGTCCGACCTGATGCGAGCGAGCGACGCGATCGCCGGACTCGCGCAGTCTGCTCGCAACAACGTGAGCGAGCAGGAGCAGGTGAGCGGCGGCACGAGCGGCGCAGGTCCTGGGCTCGGAGGTCTTGCGGTCGGTGGCGGCGCTGTCGGTGCCGGTGGAGTGGCCGCGATCGGCAGCACGTTGCGCACCGCGAGCGACGTCGGCTCACCCTTCGGCACCCTGGCATCGACGCTCGGGGACACCAAGGGGATTCCCGTCGCTACGGGCATCGGGAAGAGCGTGTCCCTCTTCGGTTATGCCGTCGACGGGTACACGATCGGTGAAGACCTGGCCAATGGCAACTACCGTGCGGCCGGCCTCGAGACGGCGTTCGCCGGCGCTGACATCACGGCCGATGCCATGAAGTCCACGGGTACACCGCTCGGCTACGGCGGCGGTGTCGCGGTGCAAGCGTGGACTGAGGTGGGGCGAGAGGCTCGCAACGTCGACTGGAGCATGAAGGGACTCCAGGACATCCAGCAAGCGAGCCTCGGCGATTGGGCGGGTGGCCTGGGTTATGCGGCACAGCAGATGCCGCTGAAGCTCGTGAAGATCTTTGGATTCTGACGAACGACAAGCGGGAGCGAACGTGATGGACGACGTGTTGCTGTTGACCGACGACGAAGCCGTGGCGTTCGCCGCAGAGCGGTCGGCGGCGTGGCCTGGCGGTGCGCCGACGGTCGAGGGAGCCCCCACCGCGATCGCCGAGGCGATCTTCCGCGGGAACCGATCGATCTTCGTGCGCGGCCTGCGGGATGAGCCTGCCGTCGAGGTGCAAGAGCTTGTCGATGGACTCCTCGGCTCCGATGCGAGAGTGATGTTGTACCTCGGCGACGACAGCTACCGTCGGGCAGGTTGGGGGGTCGCAAGCGTGCTGCACGGCGTGGGAGCGGACCGCTGGGTGCTCGAGCGAGTCGAGTCGACCGGCGTCCATCGCCTCGGCTGGGGTACCGACGAGGACGTACGCGACTACGTCGCAGCCATGTTAGGCGGCGCCGTCGACGCAGGTCCGACTCCCGCGGACGAAGCCGCCGGCGCTTCGTGGCTCTGCGCGCTCTCGGCCTCGGCCAATGGG
>JBBQXR010000439.1:0-2648 GCA_038209455.1 Acidimicrobiia bacterium | reverse complement strand
CGCGGTGTACGCGACGTATCTGCCGTCGTTGCTCATCGCGGTGCGGTCGGTGCCGGCTCCCCCTGCGCCGGGAACGGGTCGACCCACGCGCTGGATCCAGGCGCAGCCACTTACGACCAGGATGAGTGCCGCAAACACTGCGAATGTGCGTGCGGTTCTCCGAAGTTGACGCATCGTTCGAACACCGGACTCTTCTGGCGGATCTGGGATCCTAGGTCCGAGGATTCGCTATGAGTCATCGCCCCGGTGGTCTCACGGCGTTGACGGTAAAGCGTTCGACCCGACCGGTGTGACCCCCGGTGGACGCGCTCACCATGAGCACCGGATCGGTCGGCGGCGAGAAGGTCATGGTCGTGGCCCACGGCGATTCGGTGCCCCCGGCCGGGAGACAGCAGAACTCACCGAGGTATCCGTTCGCGTGCAACTGCTGGACGTGGACCTTGATGTTCTCGTCGACGCCAGTGATCGTTCCACCGACGGTGAGCGGGGAGGTGATGGTGGCGCCGTACGCGGGGCGGGTCAGCGCGAAGTCGGTGTCGTCGGTCCCGACGACCTCCCACGGTGCACCGGCACCGGCGTGGTCGCGGACGAGATGGACGACGGCGGCCGTGGTCAGGGTCGAGGTGTCGGGGACGAGCGAACCGACCGCGATGTGCGCACCCTTCGCGTCGTTGTGGACGGAGACCACCTTGTCGACCTCGGTGTACCCGAGGAACCGGGCGAACGCGAGGGCGGTCGCCGATGGGTCGCGGTAGTCGGGTTGCTGCGTGCCGGCAGATTCCCATGCACGGGCTTCCGCCTCGGTCTGGAACGGGAACAGTGGGAGCAGCGGTGGTGCGAGCACGGCGTCGGGTGACGGCCCGGTGGTCGTCGTCGTGGTCCTCGCCTCGCTGGTGATCGAGGTGCGCCTGGTCGTCGAGGTCGATCGTGGGGTCGCGCCGCCTCCGCTGCACGCGGTGAGTGCGATCCCGATGGTCACGAGGACGATCCCTCGCACCCGACGGTGTCGCGGTGGACTCATGAACACGGGCTGACCTCCGGTCCTCGGGCAAGTCCGACGAGGAACCGAGCCGAAGGTTAGGCCGGGCAGACCGGCCCGGTGGTCATGGCTTCCTGGCGGCGCCGGTCAACGTCGCGTGCGAGTAGCCCGGCACGGGTCTCGGCGACGATGTCGGCTTCGTCGGGGGCAGCCGTGCGCTCCGGCGTTGCGGCGATCACGGCTGCGAAGTCGTCGGCGGACATGCCGACTGCGGTGTGGAGCGCGCACGCCCTGATCCACGGTCGTCGCCATTCGTCGTGCTCGTCGCGGACCAGTTCGACCAGGATGTCGCGCGGGGTCGCCGGCGGGAGCGGAAACCACCGGGTGAGCGCGTTCAGGCGCTCGCGGTCCGACAAGCCTGGTTCGAGGAGGGTGACCACCGCCCGGTCCGATCCCGTGAGCGCAAGATCCAGCCACTCCAACGCAAGCGCGCGGGATCGTGCGTCGCGCTGCGCGACTTGGTACACGACGCGCCGCATGTCTGTCGTTCCGTGCCGGACCGACAGCGCGGCGAGTAGCCGGGACTGGGCCAGTTGAAGCTCGTAGCGCATCGCGGCGTTCTGCAGTGCCGTGTCCGGCGTGGCCGCGAAGGCATCGAGCACGCGGAGCGCGCGCGTCGCGTGTTCGAGATCTCCGTGCAGCGCGATGAGTTCATCGGTGGGGTTGGTGGGGGTCGATCGGTCGGCAGGTGCCGGAGAGCGGCGCGATTCCGTTCGTCCGATGACCGCAAGTGCCCTCATCACCGCGAGTCCGAGTTCCCTGTCGGGGTGGTCAACGTGTCGTCGCAGGACCTCGATTGCCCGAGGGCCACCGATCTCACGAGCTGCTCGAACGAGCGATTCGTCGATGACCCGGTCGGAACCGGCGGTGCTCAGCCGCGCGTCGATGATGGGCAAGGCGGGCTCACCGAAGCGCACCAGTGCGTCGACTGCGGCAGCAACGGTGTGCCGATCCTCGACGCAGACAAACAGTCGTTCGAGCAGACGGTCGTCGTCCGGTGGGCGCACGGCGTCGAGGGCCGTCGTGACCACCGACGGGTCGCGGTCGGCGAGCAGTGCCGCGAGGGGGCCGCGATCCATCCCGCTTTCCGGGGCGTCGGCGGCCATCATCGAGCCGGCGATCGAGCGATCGTCGGCCGATGGCGATCGTGCGAGGCGGGTCACCTCGCGTGAGACGGCCATCCGGTCCTCCGCGTCCCCATTCCGGGACACCGCGAACGCGACCGCAACCTTGACCTCAGTGGCGGGGTCATCGAGATGCGAGATGATCGATGCCGATGCCTGGGGGATCGAACCGAGCACGCGGAGGCAGGCGGCCCGTACCTTCGACGATCCATCGGTGAGTCCATCCCGGGCCGCGTCCGCGGCCATGTGCGGCGCGAGGTAAACCAGCCGCTCGAGTGCGTCGGTGCGGACGAGAACACGGTCGTCCACGACGAGTCGTTGCAGCCGGGTCAGCAACTCCGGATGCTGGGCGATGGTCAGGATGTCGAGTCCCAATCGCACGTCTCGTTCGTCATCACTTTCGACGAGCCGATCGATGACCTGCAAGCTGCTCGTGTCGTCGATGTCGAGGTCGGCAGCGTCGAGGGTGCGGCCACGGAGGTTCG
>JBBQXR010000438.1:0-2667 GCA_038209455.1 Acidimicrobiia bacterium | reverse complement strand
ACACGCTCGCGGCCGACGTGAGCACGGTGATCCGCGCACCGCCGCCAGCGAGAGCGGTGATCGATTTCAGGCACGGATCAGGGTTGGCCGCCGTGGCGGTGGCGCCGCCGACACACTTCGGAACGAGGGTTCCGTTGCGCCAGACCTTGATCAGATTTGGTGGTAGGCCGGCGACCATGGAACCGTCGAGTTGGAAGACGAGCCGGAGGGGTGTCGTCGCGGTCTGGACCGGTGCGGTGATCGCGACCTGCTGGCCGAACAGCTGGTAGCCGACCGGTGTCGGCGCCGTGGTCGCGCTCTCGGTCAGTTGCACCAATCCGCCGACCGGAGTGAAGACGCTGGTCGTCAACGGGTGCGCGAGCGACGGAAGTCCCCCAGTGGACAGCGTCCCGCCGTCCGGTGTCGTCCCCGAAACGGTCGGCGGCGTCGATCCAGTGCAGTCGTACTGGAGCTCCACGAAGCTGGTGATCGCATTGGTCGACAAGGCCGGGTGGGCGATCGCGAGCGCGACTCTCCCCACCGGATTCTCGGCCCCGGTCGGCGCGCTGGGTGGCGTGTCGCCGCTGCAGGTGAACGGCAACAAGGTCACCGGTACCGTCCCTCCAGCGGGCGGGACGTTCCCGACCGCGATGCCGCCGACACTCTCGAAGTCACAGTCGTCGACCGTGATCGGAGGAAAGTTGGTGCCGTTGTGTGAGCCGGACCGGTTCTGGCCGTCACAGACCCCGATGCCGACTCCCAGCCCTGGGGTTCCTGTGATCTGGGCGGTGACCGTCGGTGTCCCCGAGACCGTGAACGGTGCGCCCGGAGACCAGGTGCCGCCGGGGGTGAGACCGGTCGACGGCGTGACAGCGAGCGTCGGACCTGCGGCGTGGGCCACGGGTGCCACCGTCGCCATGAGCCCCATCGCAAATGCGGACGTCGCGACGAGCGAACCGACCACGCGTCCGGCCCTTCGGATGCGGGCGCCGCGTCGTGGTCGCGCTCCCGATCCGAAGGGCTGCCCTGTCCTGGCCCTGCGCACGTGAAGGTCTCGGGATCCGGTCGCGTTCACTGGGCTCTTGGCCTCCTGGAGAGTTGCGACCGTCGACCCGTCGCCGGAGAAACCAACCGCCTTCGGCCGGTATCGTCTCAGGATGGTGGCGAATGCCGGTTACGGATCGGTAACAGGCGGGCTGTCCTACTCGCCGGCTGAGACGTACTTCGCCGTCCTCGGCCCCTTTGAGGTCACAGCGGACGGGCGCTCGCTGGCGCTCGGCGGCCCCCGACAGCGGATGCTCCTGGCTCGTCTGTTGATTGCCGCGCCGGGTCCGGTGTCGGCCGTGAGCCTGGTGCACGACCTCTGGGGAGCTGCGCACGGTGATGGGCGGCCGGCCCTGAAGACGGCGGTCAACCGGCTTCGCGCCGCGCTCGGTGCGGGCGCGATTGCGTCGTTCCCAGCCGGATACGGGTTCGCGGGTCCGCCGGGAAACATCGATGCGGTCCAGTTCGAGCATCACTACCGAGCGGCGGTCCGGCTGCGCGATTCGGATACGGCACAGGCTCTCGAGGAGCTCGGGACCGCGCTGGCGCTGTGGCGGGGCGACCCGTACGAGGCATTCGTCGATGACGACTGGGCGCGTGACGAGATCGCCCGCCTCGACTCGGCTCGTCGCGACGCCGAGGAGTTGCGGCTCGAGTTGCTGCTCCGGGGCGGTTCGGAGCTGACCCCCATCGTCGATCTGGCTCGCCTGTCTCTCGACCACCCGTGGAACGAACAGGTCGTGCTCCGCCATATGACCGCGCTGTACGGGGCCGGTCGCGCCCGCGAGGCGCTCGATGTGGCCTGGAACTTCGGCCGGAGGTTGCGCGACGAGGTCGGTCTCGCGCCGTCGCACCTCGTGCTCGAACTCGAACGTTCGATCCTCGATCACACGGTGGGACGGAAGACGCCGAGCGGAATCATTCCGCTGTCGGAGGTCGCAGTCGGTCAGGCGTTGAGCGTTCCCCGGGCGTTAGAGGTTCGCACCGACGAGGTCGCTTGCGTCGGCCGCGATCGCGAGATCGCGACCCTGCGATCGTTCGTGCTCGATCCGCGGTCGGATGCGGCGAACCGCGTTGCTCTGGTTCACGGCCCTGCGGGAATCGGCAAGACGCGGCTCTTCAAGGAGTTGGCCCGAGTCGCCGTGGATTGCGGGGTACGGGTGTTCTACGGAGCCGGTCGACCCGCGTCGGAAGGACCATACGGCGTTGTGGTCGACGCCATCCGTCCCGCATACGGCGACATTGATCAAGTGCTCAGTGAACGTGAGGCCGATGCACTGGCGCCGATGTTCGGACCCGGCACCGACGATACGCCGGCCGACTCGTCGACCGCGAGTGATGTTCGGAGGTCTGAGGTCTTCGACGCGACGGCGACGGCGCTCCGGTTGGCCTCTCGTGGTGACCCGACGTTGCTGATCCTCGACGACCTCCAGTGGGTCGATCCATCGGCGGTCGCGTTGCTGGGTCACTTCCAGGGTGACGAGCAACTCGACGGGGTTTGCGTCGTGCTCGGCGTGCGCGACGTCGAGTCGCCTGAGTATCTCGGCGAGTGGCTCGATTCACTGCGAGCGAGCCCCACGTTTCGGGACGTCCCACTCGTACGGTTGGATGACACGATGGTGGAGGCTCTGACCGACTCGCTCG
>JBBQXR010000437.1:0-2675 GCA_038209455.1 Acidimicrobiia bacterium | reverse complement strand
CGAAGCTCACCTCACCGCTCCGCAATCTGGCGCTCCTCGGGGTGCTCGTGCTGGTGGCCGCCGGTTGTGACAAGGACCCCGCCCAGCCGTGGCACTACTGGCTGGCCCCGGTCCTCGCACTGAGTGCGATCGGCCTCGTGTTCGTCGGTATGCCGCTCGCCTATTACCTCAAGGTGTGGCGGCTCAAGCATCGAGGTCGCTGATCACGATGGACGCGCCGGCCGGGCCCGCCAACGGACCCGAGCCGATCGACTGGCGCCTCGCCGAACGAATCGCCCGAACCGTTGCCGGTCGGGACGCCTTCGCCGACTCCTATCTCTCCGCGTCACTCCGGCGTGATTTCGACACGGCCACGAGTGAGGCCGAAGCTGCCGTCGCCGAGTTCACCGGACTGCACTCTCCCGGCCGGGCCGTCGCCGAGGTCGTGGACCGCGGTGGTTGGATCTCCGCCAACGTTCGGTCGATGCGGCGGATGTTGGAACCACTCACCGATCGCATGGCGTCGAAGATCGCCCGCAACCCGCTCGCACCCGTTGGTCGCCGTGTCGCCGGGACCGAACTCGGTGTGCTGCTCGGCTACGTCGCCCAACGAGTCCTGGGTCAGTACGACCTGCTCGTGCCCGACGACGATGGGTCACCAACCGACGACCGCGTCTATTACGTCGGGGCGAACGTGCTCAATCTCGAGAAGCGCTTCGCGTTCCGGCCCGGCGACTTCCGACTCTGGATCGCGCTCCACGAGGTGACCCACCGCGCGCAGTTCACAGGCGTGCCCTGGTTACGCGAGTACTTCCTCTCGCAGGTCCACGAGTTGGTGGGAGGGATCGATCCGGACCCCGGCATGGTGTTCGCCGCCATCGGACGCGCCGCCGACGCGGTCCGCGCCGGGAAGAGTCCTGTCGGCGAGCGGGGCCTCGTCGGACTGTTCGGAAACGATGAGCAGCAGCAAGCCATGGATCGGATGCAAGCGCTCATGTCGTTGCTCGAAGGGCACGGCAACGCGGTCATGAACCAACTCGGCGCGCAGATGCTCGAGGGGCAGGAGCGGATGGCGTCCGTGCTCTCGGCCCGCCGGAATGCGCGTGGGGTCAGCGCGCTGCTCCAGCGGATCATGGGGCTCGAGATGAAGATGCGTCAGTACGAGGTGGGCGAGGCGTTCGTCGACGGAGTGACCGACCTCGCCGGCTTCCGCGCCCTCGACGCCGCGTGGCAGGGGCCGGAGTTTCTCCCGACGATGCCCGAACTCATCGCGCCCGCCGAATGGTTGACCCGTGTCGGCCGCGTCCACGCCGGCTGAGCCCTCCGGGCCGTCGTCCGTACGCGATCCCGCGATCGGGGACGCGACCACCGCCGACTTCGCCGGGCTCACGCCGCCGGTGGTCGTCGCGTGCTCGGGTGGCGCCGACTCGATCGGTCTCCTCGTGTTGGCCGCCGACGCCGGGCTCGCGCCGATCGCCGTCCACGTCGACCACGGCCTCCGTGCGGACAGCGCGGATGACGTCGAAGTCGTCGCGGTCGCGGCCCGGCAACTCGGTGTGGGCTGGCACACGGTCGCGGTGGTGGTCGCCCCGGGGAGCAACCTCGAGGCCCGGGCCCGTTCGGCGCGCTACGCCGCCCTCCACGACGCGCGGCGTGACCTCGGCGCCAGCGCAATCCTCGTCGGGCATACCGCCGACGACCAGGCCGAGACGGTGCTGCTGAACCTGCTCCGAGGGTCGGCGAGTGCAGGTCTTGCCGGTATGGCCCCCCGGCGGGGGGTGGTGGCCCGTCCGCTCCTCGGTGTCCGGCGCGCCGCGGTGCGTGCGGTGGCCGTCGGACGGGGGTTGCCCGTCGTCGAGGATCCCACCAACGCCGACACCCGCTGGCGCCGGGCTTGGATCCGACACGAGGTGCTCCCGCTGCTCGAACGGGGCGCGCAGCGCGATCTCGTGCCGGTGCTCACCCGGCAGGCCGACGTGTTCCGCTCCGAGAGCGAGTTCCTCGACGGCCTGGGTGACGAGCTCCTGACTGCGGCGCAAGGCCCCGACGCCGATGGACTCGCGGTGCTTCCGCTGCGGAGCGCACCGGAGGTCGTGGCCCGCCGCGCGTTGCGCCGCTGGGTCGGGACGCCGCCGCCGTCGGTCGACGAGGTGGAGCGCATGCTCACGGTGGTGCGCGGTGATCGCGTCGCCTGCGAACTGGCGGGCGGACGACGGGTTCGGCGCGCCGCCGGGCGGGTGCTGGTCGACGACCCGCGCCAACTACCGTGAGGCGCATGCTCGATCCGCATATCGGCGAGACCATCGTGTCCGCCGAGGCGTTGCGGAACCGGGTGCAGGAACTCGGCGCGCAGATCAGCGTCGACTATGAGGATCGTCCTCCGTTACTGGTCGGGATCCTCAAGGGCGCGTTCATGTTCATGAGCGACCTCTCCCGTGCAATCGATCTTCCGGTCGAGTTCGACTTCATGGCCGTGTCCTCGTACGGATCGGCCACGCGGTCCTCGGGCGTGGTCCGCATCATCAAGGACCTGGATCTCGACCTCACCAATCGGCACGTGATCATCGTCGAGGACATCGTCGACTCGGGGCTGACCCAGACCTACCTGCGCCGGACGCTCCTGGCACGGGACCCGGCGTCACTCGAGGTGTGCACGCTGCTCCTGAAAGAGGAACAGCAGAAGACCGACCCCGACC
>JBBQXR010000436.1:0-2707 GCA_038209455.1 Acidimicrobiia bacterium | reverse complement strand
TCGGCGACGACCTGATCGGTGATCTCCTGGCGGCGTTGATCGCCCGACTCACGACCTTCCCGGCCGAGCTCGTCGAGCGACTCGCGCTCCTGGTCGACGACGTCGCGGAGCTCCTGGGCGATGTCGTCGAAGACGCCGCCGAGGTTGTACTGCTCGAGCTGCTCGCGACGCTTGCGGCGCAGCTGCTCGAGCATCTCGCGCAGACCCATGAGCTCTTCGCCGTTGCGGTCCTCGAAGCCGGACTGCAGCGTGCGGCGCAGCGCCGCGTTGAGGTCGCCGTGATAGAGCAGGTCGTCGGTGATCTCGCCGAAGATGTCGTACGCGTCGAGCTCGAAACCGGTCTGCGAGCCGTCCCACCGCGAGTACTTCACCCGCGCAACCGGTTCGCTCTTGCGGTCGATGTGGCGGTCGTCGCGATTCCCCCGAGGCATGGTCCGAGGCTACCGGGCCGGATCGAATCCCGTCGTCCCACCGACCCCGGTCACGGCGACGGTTGGGCGCCCATGGCCGCGGCCAGCAACCGGGTGTAGCGGTGCGCGCCATCGATGTTGAGGTGCCCGGTGTTGCCGAACAGGTCGTTCGTGTGGACATCGGCGGTGACGTCGATCGCGGGGATCCCGCGCGCTGCGGCACCGGCCGCGATGCGCGCCCGCCCGGCGGCGTCGGATGCCTTGCGGTTGAACCAGTCGAAGTAGCAGTCCGCGAAGGGCATCACCGCGATGACCACCTTGATCCCCTGTGCGCGCATGGCGTCGACGGTGGACCAGACGGTGGCGATGCGACCCTCGTCCGGGACGAAGACCTCGGGCGTGGCGGGCGGGGTCGGCACGACACCGTCTGCGGTGCGGCACGGCAGGTGGCCGAGATCGTCCCACCGGCCCATCGGACCGACGACGGCCGCACGGTAGTGCTCGAGCTGGCCCCCACCCGTGTCGCTGCTCACGGCGTAGGAGAGCACCACGGGATCGCGCAGGTCGACCCGGTGGTCGACGAGCTCCGAGCGACCGGAGAACCATCGCCCGAGCGAGCCGAGCAGCCCGGGTTCGGTGGCGGGCGCTTCGTCGTAGGGCGCCTCGGGCCCGGGCTCGAAGTCCTCCGACGCGACCCCGTAGATGACGGTCTTGGGGTGCAGCCGCGGCAGGATCTCCTCGAGGATGTAGCGGTGGTTGGCCGAGGGGTAGCCCGCCAGGACGGCGGCGTTGTAGGTCACCGGGTGGCCGGCCGCGAGCTGCGCGTACTCGTCGGGATAGACCGCCATCGTCATCTGCGAGGTGCCGGCGAGCACCACGTCGACCTTCGTGCCCGCGGCGGCGAGCGCGTCCATCTGCTCGATCTTGATCTGTGCCGAGGGGTGGTACCAGAGCAGCGGCTCGGGGAGCCGCGAGGCCATCACCCGGACACCGACCTCGCACACCAGCACCACCACGAGCATGGTCGCGGCGATCCGTAGGACCGTGCCACGCAACGACCGAACGCCATGACTTGGTGGTTCGGCCATGACGTTGAAGGATAGGCGAATGACCTTTCCGGATGCCTTCGCCTGGGGTACCACGTCATCGGCCACGCAAGCCGAGGGCGCGGCACCGGCGAGCACCTGGCGCCAGTGGGAGGACCGCGGCCGCGCACCGCGATCAGGTGAGGGCAACGGCTTCGCCACGAACCACGCCGACGACTTCCGCATGTACCGCGAGTTCGGCCTGACGCACCACCGGCTGTCGATCGACTGGGCCCGCATCGAGCCCCGCGAGTCCAAGCGCGACCCGGAGGCGATCGAGCACACGACCGAGGTGCTGCGCACCGCGCGCCAACTCGGCATCGAGGTGTGGGCGTGCCTGCACCACATCTCGCTGCCGGGCTGGTTCGCGGTCGACAGGGGCGGGCTGGTCGACGATCGCGACCGCACCTACTACTGGGCGCGCCACGTCGAGCAGGTGGCCGAGCTGTTCGGCGATCTCGTGCACGGCTGGATGCCCGTGAACGAACCGACCGCGTACGCCCACGGCGGATGGGCCGTCGGCGAGCTGCCGCCCGGTGTCAGCGATCCGGTCAAGTTCGCCGAGGCGCTGCGGGCCACCCACCTCGCCGGGCTCGATGCGTGGAAGATCCTGCGCGGTGGCGACAAGCCCGTCGCGACGGTCATGGACATCTCGCCCGTGTACCCCGCGGTCAAGTCGCGCGAGCCCGACGAGCGCGAGGTCGCGGCCTCGGTCGCGTCCGAGTACGACGCGCTCTTCACGACGTCGTGGACCCGTGCGATCCGCGACGGCATCCTGTCGATCGCCGGCATGCCCGAGGAGGAGATCCCCGACTTCGTCGATGCGTTCGACCTCATCGGGTTCACCTACACGAACGCGTGGTCGGCGTACGCGGACCGATCGCTCGGGCCCTACCCGATCGATGCACGCGTCGGTCGGCGCGGCTACGCGCCGTGGGCCGAGGGGCTCGGCATCGTGATCCGCCGGCTGCACGACGAGCTGCCCAACCGACCGTTGCTCGTCGCGGGCTGCGGGGTCGGGACGGAGCACGCCGACCCGCTCCAGGACGAGTGGCGGGTCGAGGTCCTGCGTGACTCGCTGCTCGAGGTCGAGCGCTGCCTCGACGACCGGCTGTTCGAAGCTCATCCTGAGGTGTCGTTCGCCGCTCTTGCCGGCCGGCATCTCCTCCACTCGAAGCGCAGCTGGAACGGTCAGATGGAGAGGCGGCGGCT
>JBBQXR010000435.1:0-2708 GCA_038209455.1 Acidimicrobiia bacterium | reverse complement strand
ATCTCCAGGACGCCGTGTGGGGCGGTAAAGCCGTCACGTCGAGGACGATCTGGAACGTGATCACCCGAACCCGCGGCGCGCTCGGAACCTTCGACGACGGCGAGCCGATTCTCGGTGACAAGCAACGCCCTGGCAACACCGTCACCCTCGCCGAAGGGGTGTGGACCGACTACGCACTACTTCGCGAGTACGACGATCGCGCGAAGCAGGTCTCGGCTTCAGAGGCGACGGGTCTGCTGCGTCGTGGGCTCGAGTTGGTGGCCGGACCGCCCTTCGATGCCGATGGCTTTGACTGGGCGCACGTCGGCCAGCACGTGGCGGACGCCGAAGCTTTGATCGAACGGGCCACCGACGCCCTCATCGACCTGGCCCTCACCGCCGGTGACATCGACCTCGCGCGGTACGCCGTACTCCAAGGCCTCCGAGGCCTTCCCGGCAACGAGGTTCTCTACCGGGCGCGAATGCGCATCGAGGACCAGGCCGGCAACCCCGCCGCGGTCCAGAACGCCTACCGGGAACTGGTCATGCATCTCAACGACCTCGACGTCGAACCTTCCGAGGAGACCAAGGCGCTCTACGGGCGTCTCGCCCGCCCGTCGAGGCGCTAGCGACCCCCCATGCCCGATCTCGATGTCGACGGCTCGCGGCGCACTGTGCCGTTGCTAGAATGCAAGGTTCCCGGTATGGTTACCTTGCAGATTCGCGGAGGTTGTTCGTCGTGAGTGTGAGATCTGACGTGAAAGAGCGTGTCGACGCCTTAGGGGCCGGCGCGTTCTTGCGGTCAGCCGAGATACCGGGGTCGAGAAGCGCGGTCGACACCGCGATGAGCCGGATCGCAGCGGACTCGGGGCTGGTGCGGGTCTCCCGGGGCCTGTACTGGAAGGGCGTGAACTCCCGTTACGGCGCGGGGCGCCCCGACCCGCTCGCCGTCGCGCTAGCGATTGCCGGCCCGGGATCGGGACCCGCGGGGTTCTCCGCAGCGCGCGCCCTTGGGATCACCACCCAACTGCCCGCCCGCCCCGAAGTCGCCGTGGCCGGCAAGGTCCCCGAGTTCGCCGGCGCGGTCTTCCACAAGCGCAACAACCTCGATCGGCGCGGCTTGCGTCCCGTCGAAATCGCGCTGCTCGAGGTGCTGCGGTCATGGCCAACAACCTCGGAGGTGCCCTGGGACGAGCTCGTGGTCCGCGTCGGTGAGTTCGTTGAACGCGGCGAGCTCGATCTCGACCACACGAGTCGGGTCGCGGCCGCCTAACGAAACCCCGCGCTGCGCGACCGGGTCGCCGCGCTCCTGGACGCCGCGGGGCGGGGCGCGTGAGGCGGCTGCGCGACTCCCCCGATGACCGGTTCGCGCTCGTCGGCGCCGCCGCCGATCACTTCGGGCTCGCCGATCCCGCGTTCGTCGAGAAGGACTTCTGGGTCGTCGAACTGTTGCGCAGCCTCGTCGCGCCACTGGCGATCGAACCGATCGACGGCAAGCAAGGCCGCGCCCAGGTGGTGTTCAAGGGCGGTACCAGCCTGTCGAAGGCGTTCGCGATCATCGAACGGTTCTCCGAAGATGTCGACATCCTCGTGGTGTGCTCGGACAACCTCGGCGCCGGTGCACGCGAGAAACGCGTGTTGCGTCCGCTCTGTGACCGTGTCGCAGCCGACATGGCCTTCGCACCCGACCAGATCGGGCGCGGCTCCTACAAGACCGGCTTCACGCGCAACGTGACCTATCTGTACCCAGCCGCGTATCCGTCGAACGCGCTGTCCGAGGGCGTGTTCCTGGAGATGGGCATTCGGGGCGGCACCCAGCCCGGCACGCTCACGCGTCCGGTGCGATCGTTCATCGCCGACTACCTCGAATCGACCGGGGACGGCGAATCCTTCGACGAGTGCGAAGCGGTCGAGGTCGACGTGCTTCACCCGGTTCGCACCTTGGCCGAGAAGCTCGCGCTGATCCACCACGCGGCGACGGTCGCCGACGCGACCGGCGACGACACGTTGTTGTTGCGCGGTGGCCGTCACTACTACGACATCCATCAGCTGCTTCACAACGACACCGTGATCGCGGAGCTCGATGTGACCACGATGGCGGATCTCGCCGCCGACGTTGATGCCAAGAGTGAGCAGTACGGATGGGGATTCACCCATCGCCCCGATGGCGGATACGCCGAGAGCATCGCTTTCGCCGCCGACGGCCGAGTCGCGGAGGTGGCCGCCGCGGCCTACGACGCGGCCAGGTCCCTGATCTACGGGCCCGTGCCCACCTTCTTCGAGTGCCTGGATGCGCCCCGCTCGGGCCCCGCGCTCTGAGCTGAGGTCACTCCACCCGACAACGAGCGGCGACGACGTCTTCGATGCGGTCGTCGCCCAAGCGGACTGGCTATGGCCAGAAGTCCAACTGTTCGACCGCGGCGGGTCCGCTCACCGGCACATCGAGTTCGTCCGCGAGCGCTTCGAGTGCGCAGGGGAGGACGTCGGGGTCCGCGTCGGGGCGCGTCGCCGCGAACGTGGCATAGATGTGGCAGCGAGTGCTGCTGCCAAGTTGGGCGTGGGCACGACTGAGCGTGGTGACCGCGGAGTCCCAGTCGTCGCCTCGCACGATCTCGTGGCGGAGCAGCCCGGCGCACAGGGTTCGAACCGCACCGCGGATGTGGCCGATCGGTATGACGGGTCCGTTGAGCACCACAGTGGTTTCTCCTTGTTATGAGCGGTAGAAGCAG
>JBBQXR010000434.1:0-2725 GCA_038209455.1 Acidimicrobiia bacterium | reverse complement strand
ACCGATTCCAGTGCTTCGGCGCAATCAGTCACCCGGTAGCCGATGTGGTGGATCCCGGGTCCGCCCCGCTTGTCGAGCCACTTGGCCACGGTGGAGTCAGGGCTCACGGGGGTGAGGAGCTGCACGTAGCTCTCGGCCACCTTCAGCAGCACCTCCTCCACGCCGTCGCTCTCGACGATCTCACGGTGGTCGACGACGGCACCGAAGGTCTCGCGGTAGTAGTCGATCGCGGCACCGAGGTCGTTCACCGCGATGGCGATGTGATCGATCTCGGTGAGCAGCGGCTCGCCGTTGGCCGCGTCCTCCGGGCTGCCCGGCTCACCGGTGGTCTGGCCGCCCGCGTCGTTCTCGGCGTCGTCGTGGGGGTTGCGGGTCACGATCGGGCTCATCGGAGGCTCCTGCGGGTGGTCGGGTGCATCGGGTTCGGTGACGGCACTTGGATCCTTGTGCGGATCGACGAGCTCACGAGGCGGCTTCTGGCCGATCTGGCGACGGAGGGCGAGGTCCTCGTCCGAGATGGTGAAGAGGATGTCCTCGCCGTCGCGCATCGGATCGTCCCTTCAGGCGTGGCGCCGGGCCATGGTGATCTTGTCCTCGCCGACCTTGGCGCGGAACTCGGGATCGTCGATGCCGAGGCCTTCTTCGGGGGCGAGGCAGAGGATGCCGAGCTTGCCTTCGTGCATGTTCTTGTGGACCTGGTAGGACGCCTCGCCGAGCTGGTCGAGCGGGAACACCTGCGAGAGCATCGGCTGGATCTTGCCCTCGCCGATGAGCTGGTTCGCGTACCAGGCCTCCTGGTAGTTGGCGAAGTGGCTCGAGACGATGCGCTTGAGCTTCATCCAGAGGTGGCGGTTGTCGTACTCGATCATGTAGCCGCTCGTCGCCGCGCACGTGACGATCGTGCCGCCGCGAGCCACCGCGAACACCGAGGCGCCGAAGGTCTGGCGACCGGGGTGCTCGAACACGATGTCGACGTCGCGACCGATGAGCCCACGGATGTCCTTGCCGAGCCGGCGCCACTCCTTCTCGTCCTGCGTGTGCGGATCGGACCAGAACTGGTAGTTGGCTTCCTTGCGGTTGATGATCGCCTCGCAGCCCATCTCGCGCAGCAGCTCGGCCTTCGCCTCGGACGACACCACGCCGACAGGCGTGCCGCCGCCGTTGAGCACGTACTGCACGGCGTAGCCACCGATGCCACCGGTCGCGCCCCAGATGAGCACCGCGTCACCCTGCTTCATCGCGGCGGCGTGCTTCGACACGAGCATGCGGTAGCTGGTGGAGTTGCAGAGCGCGTTGACCGCGGCTTCTTCCCAGGTGAGGTGCTTCGGCTTGGGCATGAGCTGGTTGGCCTTGACGACGGCGAGGTCGGCGAGCCCGCCGAAGTTCGTCTCGAAGCCCCAGATGCGCTGGTTCTCGGCGAGCATCGCATCGTCGTGCTGCGACGGGTCCTGGTCGTCGAGGTAGTTGCAGTGGACCGTGACCCTGTCGCCCGGCTTCCACTTGCGCACCGCCGAGCCCACCCGCAGCACGACGCCGGAGGCGTCGGAGCCGACGACGTGATAATCGAGATCGTGGCGCTTGCCCCAGACCGACTCCCGACCGAGGCGCTCGAGGAAGCCGAAGGTCGGCAGCGGCTCGAAGATCGAGGTCCACACCGTGTTGAAGTTGATCGAGCTGGCCATCACGGCGATGACCGCTTCGTCGGGTGCCAACTCGGGCACCGCGACCTGATCGACATGGAGCGACTTGCGAGGGTCCTTGTCGGCGGAGTCGAGCCCTTCGAACATCGTCTGCTCGTCCTTGCGGACGAAGGCCGCTCGGTAGGAGTCGGGCAGGGCCAGGTTGGCGAGGTCGTCGCCGGACGCACCGGCCTGGATGGCGTCGAGGATCTGCTGCATGGCGACAACGTAGTAGCCGCCCGGTGCCTCGCTCCACTGGGGCTCGACTGGGGCCGACACGGGTCGGAACAGAGCCGTCGGTGCCTGCGGCCAGGTGAACCTCAAGACCAGGTCAAGGCGGTTCGTCCGCTCCGTGGTCACAAAATCTGGTCCGAGGCCTTTTCACCACGCTCCGCGTTCGTTACGCTTCGACAAAGCAGGAAACTGGGTCATTTGGACTACGCCTTCGGTTCGGCGGCGGCCCACGGCGACGCGGAAGCCGAGTCGGCGGAAGGATTTTGACGAAGTGAGCTTGACTCCAGACGAGATCGAACGGCGGACGTTCACGGTGGAGGATCGCGGCTACGACCGCGAGCAGGTTCGCGTCTTCCTGTACGAGGTGGCCGCCACGATGCGCCTCGCGCTGCAGGCCACGCCCGGCCATCCGATCGTCCCGCTCCAACCGGAACCCGCCGCGGCGTCGGCGGTGCCCGACCCGTCCGTGCCACCGGTGCCCGCGGTGCGCGTCGAGGCGACCTCACCGGTCGACGCGACCGACCCTCGCTTCGAGCAGCACTGGTCCGCGCCCCCCAACCCGACACCGAACCCGGCACCCGTTCCGACACCCGGCTCGCCATCCGGCCCGAGCTCGGGCGCGCCGACGATCAGCACGAACGTGACGAGCGCCTCCTTGCCACCGGTGCCGGTCCCTCCCGTGGTCGCCCCGCCGGTTCCGTCGCCCGCCGCGGCGCTCACCGCCGGAAGCTCGGACGGCAGCTCCGGTGATGACGGCTTCGACCAGCTCGGGGCCGAGGTCGCCGAAGTGCTGCGGGCGGCGCACCAGATCG
>JBBQXR010000433.1:0-2735 GCA_038209455.1 Acidimicrobiia bacterium | reverse complement strand
GAAGGAACCGGGAGAAGCGGGCGAGGCCCTGGGCCATGGTGCTGACCGTGCCGAACGCGGCGTTGGTCGAGAGCCGGAACCGGCACCACCGTTTCGCGTCGGCTTTGAGCCAGTCCTGGTGGAACGAACTGAACCACACGCTGTCGCGGCCTCGGCGCGCGGTCACGCCCAGGTCGGCGGCCCGCCAGACGTCGCCGGCGTACGCGGCGGCCAACGCCGCGCCGGTGTCGGCCACGAGGTGTGGGCGGATCGGGTCCGACGCCGCGGTCATGACGCGGCTCCAGGCTCGGCCCAGACCCCGGCCCGCAGGAGAGCGGCGCGGGTGTCGGCGACCGTGAGGTGGAGGTAGATCTGGCTCGTCGTGGTCGAGGACCCATGCGTCAGCAACTGCGCCACGATCTCGAGCGCGACCCCGGAGCGGATGAGCTCGGTCGCCCGGGTGTGGCGCAGCATGTGCGGGGTGAACGCGATCCCGGTCGCGGCGCGCACCCGGGCCATGAGCTTGTCGACCGTCGCGTAGGTCAGCGGGGCGCCGATGCGACCGCCCCAGAGGTTGACGAACACGTAGTCAGAGTCGAAGTCGCCGTATTCGGCGTGCATGTAGTCCGAGTAGAGCCGGACCAGACCCGCGGTCACCGGGAGCGTCGCCGGCGAGCGCAGCTTGGCTCGAGCTCCGTTGGCGTTGTTCGCGCGGGGCACGATGTGGACCTCCTTGGCCCGGCTCACGAAGTCGGCGTGGCGCAGTCCCAGGGCTTGGCCGATGCGCATGCCGGTCTCCGCCAGCAACGCCAACAGGAAGCGATCCCGGGCCCGGGCCGGCGCGGCCAACAGGGCGACCACTTCGGGCGGGGTGAGTGTCGGTGGGGTGCGCCGCGGGACCGGCAACTTCACCGGCCGAGTCGGGACCGGGCGGCCTTTGGTCACGTGATGCAGGAACGGCTTGTAGGACCCGCGTCCGACGCGTCGCCACGCCACCAGCTCGGCGGCCACCGCCACCCCCGATCGGGCGTGATGCTCATAGAACCCGAACACCGCCGCCAAATGCCGGTTGATGGTGGCCGGGGCCCGCACGGCGGTGCCGGTCTCGAGCACGATCACGTTCGCCGCCGGGGCCCGCAACCACGCCACGAACCGGGCGACATCATCGACGCGGACCGCGCTCCACTCGGCGTCGGTGCCGGCGAGGAACGTGAACCACAGCTTCAAGCTTGTGGCGTACGCCCGTTGCGTGTTCGGGGAGCGCTCCAGCGCGGCCAGATACGCGAGGTAGTTCTCGACCGGCGCAATGGGTGCCCCGTCGTCACCGAGCACCGTCCACGACACCGCACCTCCCACGGGCATCAGCACCCGCTGCACCATCATGAGCGCCCCCGATTCGCTGGCATCGAACACCTGTTCGAACCATGCGCCCGGCCGGTCGCTACGTCAAGCACATCCCGGACACACTCCAGATAACGCGTCCACGACGAAACCCAACCGCCTCGTCAGCTACATCAACGACACCCTGAATCGGGCTGGAGATAAGGGCCGATAGGACCGGCCCATATCGAAGTGGGACACCCCCACCCTCCCTGCCGCCAGTGGGCGCGCCGAGTCCGGGCGGGTAGGGCTCCCGGGTATCGTCGATGTCGCGGTACAGGAGCCACGGTGGCGACAATCGGGTCGCTGCTGGCGCCGTGGGTCGAGCTCGAACGGCACCGTGTTCGGGCGCGAGTGCCGCGAGGAGACTGGCGGTTACTTTGCAGATCGAGGAGGTGGTTGGGGGTGAGTGTGAGATCTGACGTGAAGGAGCGGGTCGACGCCCTCGTGCCCGGTGCGTTCCTGCGGTCGGCCGAGATACCGGGGTCGAGAACCGCGGTCGACACGCCATGAGCCGCATCGCCGCGGAAGCGGGGCTCGTGCGGGTCTCGCGGGGCCTGTACTGGAAAGGGGTGACTTCCCGCTTCGGCGCGGGGCGCCCCGACCCGCTCGCTGTCGCGCTGGCGATCGCCGGCGCGGGGGCGGGGCCCGCGGGGTTCAGCGCGGCGCGGGCGCTCGGGATCACGACGCAGCTGCCTGCTCGCCCCGAGGTCGCGGTGGCCGGCAAGGTCCCCGAGTTCGCCGGCGCGGTGTTCCACAAGCGCAACAACCTCGATCGGCGCGGCTTGCGTCCCGTCGAGGTCGCGTTGCTCGAGGTGCTGCGGTCATGGCCCACCACCTCGGAGGTGCCCTGGGACGAGCTCGCGTCACGCGTCGGCGAGTTCGTTGACCGTGGCGAGATCGATCTCGACCACACGAGCCGCGTCGCAGCCGCCGAACGGAACCCCGCGCTGCGCGACCGGGTCGCCGCGCTCGTGGACGCCGTAGGGCGGGGCGCGTAGGCCGGCTGCGACGCTCCAGAAGGCTGCTGCATCGTCGATCGCCAGAGGGCCGCGTTGCCGCGGCCGCGTTCTCAGCTTGGAACGCGGGGAACGATGCCGCGAACGTAGGGTTTGGCGTTGCCCGGATCGGACGAACGTGGTGCTGGCTTTCGCCAGGCTGATGTTCCGATCGCTGGCATGGTCTCGGTGTGGTCTCAAGCCCGGTTTTCGGGACAAAACCGCAGGTCACAGGCTTGGGTTTCTAAGCTTCCCAAGCTGAGAACGCGAGTTCGATTCTCGTCACCCGCTCTCGATCCGGTCGCGTTTCTGCAGTTCAGTCCCGCTTTCCTGGTGTGTTACCACGGAGCGCAGCGGTTGGTCTCCGTTCGTATTCAT
>JBBQXR010000432.1:0-2743 GCA_038209455.1 Acidimicrobiia bacterium | reverse complement strand
ATCGCGCATGCGACGGTCGAGTCGATCGACATCACCGACGCCGAGACGATGCCGGGAGTGCTCGCGGTCTACACCGCGGAGAACTTCCCGATGGACCCGATCCAGGGATTCATCATGCTTCCGCCGGCCTTCAACCGGCCCCCGCTCGCCACCGACCGGGTGCGGTTCGTCGGCGACATCGTGGCGGCGGTGGTGGCGGAGACACGCGCCCAGGCGGTCGACGCGGCCGAGCAGGTCGTCGTGGATTACGCCCCGCTGCCGGTCGTCATCGACGCGGAAGCTGCGCTGGCCGACGACGCCCCGCTGCTCTTCGAGGAGCACGGTTCCAATCTCGCGATGGCCTTCGAACGGGGAACCGACCCGGCGATCTTCGACGGTGCGGATGTCGTGGTCTCCGAGCGGTTCGTGAACCAACGCGTCGCCGCAGTGCCGATGGAGCCGAACGGCATCCTGATCACGCATGTGGACGGGGGATTGCTGGTCCGCGTGCCCACGCAGGCGCCGAACGGCGTCCACGGCAGCATCGCGGCCGCGGCGGGTCTCCCACCCGAGCAGGTCCGTGTCATCGCACCGGCGGTCGGCGGCGGGTTCGGCGCCAAGATGGACATGTACGTGGAGTACGCGATCGCGGTGAAGGCGGCTCAGGCGCTGGGCCGGCCGTTGAAGTGGACCGAGACGCGCTCCGAGAACATGCTCTCGATGACCCACGGACGGGCCCAGATCCAGCACGTGGAGATGGGACTGAAGCGGGACGGCACGATCGTCGGTCTCCGGGCCAAGGTGTTCCAGGACAGCGGTGCCTACCCGGCGATGGGGGCATTCCTCGTGTACTTCACCCACCTGCTCGCGCAGGGCGTGTATTCGATCCCGAAGGTGGAGCTCAACTCCTGGAGCACGGCGACGAATACCACCACGACCGCGGCGTACCGCGGGGCCGGTCGTCCCGAAGCGACCGCGATGCTCGAGCGCATCATCGACGTCGCCGCCGACGAACTCGACATCGATCCGGTCGAGATCCGGCGTCGCAACCTGATCCCGCCCGCCGCGTTCCCGCTCACCACGGTGACCGATGCCAACTACGACGTCGGCGAATACGAAATGGCCCTCGACGAGGTCTGCCGCGTCGCCGGGTACGCGCAGCTGCGGGCCGAACAAGCCGCCCGTCGCGAACGCGGTGATGTGAAGCAACTCGGCATCGGCGTGTCCACCTACGTGGAGGTCACCGCGGGTGGCCTGTTCCAGGAGTACGGGGCCATCGCGATCAACGACGATGGTTCCGTCACCGCGACCGTCGGTACGTCGGCCCACGGCCAGGGGCACGAGACGTCGTTCTCGATGATCGTGCAGGAACTCCTCGGTATCCCGATGGACCAGGTCACCCTCGTGCAGTCGGATACTGCGAAGGTCCCCCGCGGGTCGGGGACGATGGGTTCCCGGTCGCTCCAGATCGGTGGGAGCGCGCTCTACAAAGCGAGCGAGGAAGTGCTGGCCAAGGCGAAGACCCTTGCCGCGCACCTGCTGGAGGCGAATGCCGACGACATCGTCCTCATGGACGGTCCCGGGCTCGGGGTCACCGGCGTGCCGTCCTCCGCGATCAGCTGGGCCGACCTCGCCGGCGCCGCCCAGGACCCGGCGAAGCTGCCCGAAGGCATGGAGCCCGGGCTCGCCCACGCACTCGACTTCAACCAGGGCGAGGCCACCTATCCCTTTGGCGCGCACATCGCGGTGGTCGAGGTCGATACCGAAACCGGTCGGGTCGAGCACATCCGCCACGTTGCGGTCGACGACTGCGGGCGGATCCTGAACCCGATGCTCGTGGCGGGGCAGCAGCACGGCGGGATCGCGCAGGGTTCCGCCCAGGCGTTGTGGGAAGAGGTCGCCTACGACGACGACGGCAACCCGCTCACCGGCAACCTGATGGACTACGCGATGCCGAGCGCGGCCGAGCTGCCGAGCTTCGAGACGTCCAACACCGAGACGCCGACACCGCTCAACCCGTTGGGCGCGAAGGGGATCGGCGAGTCGGGCACAATCGGGTCCACCCCGGCGGTGCACAACGCCGTGATCGACGCGGTCTCCTACCTCGGTGTGCGTCACATCGACATGCCGGTCTCGGCGCAGCGGGTCTGGAACGCCATCGCGGCCGCTCGCGCATGAGCTTCGCACCGCCGGTCCTCCGGCTCGCCACGAGTCAGTACGAGCGGATCATCGGCCACTGTTACGAAGGTCTGCCCGACGAAGCGTGCGGTCTCCTGGCCGGGCCGGTGGGACAGGTCGGCGGCGAGCGGGAAGCCACTGGTTTCGTGACTGAGGTGTACCCGGCGGTCAACGCCGACGCGTCCGCCCGTACCTACACCGTCGACGGCCGGGACTACCTCCGCGCGAGCCGGGATGCGGAGGGCCGCGGCGACGAGATCATCGGAGTGTGGCACTCGCACACGCATACCGACCCCTACCCGTCACCGACCGACGTCCGCAGCGCAGTGGACCCGATGTGGGTCTACGTGATCGTGTCGCTCCGGGATGAGTCACCGATGCTGCGGGCGTACCGAATCCGCGGCGCAGTCATCGCCGAGTGCCAGGTCATCGTGATGCCCTGACGGGTGGGCATCGGGGCCGGAACCCGTCGCCGGGCCGTCGGCCGCCACCGAGGTGGCGCAGGTCACGCCGCGACGCGGAATGATGACCTCTTCAGTCGGAGTTATAGGCTCACATGATGGCTGTCGAAGTTCGTCTCCCCACC
>JBBQXR010000431.1:0-2751 GCA_038209455.1 Acidimicrobiia bacterium | reverse complement strand
CGGGAACCTTCGACGGCGCCCACGAGACCGTGCTGCGCAACCAGCTGCGGAACAGCCGGGTGGGAGTCGACGTGCTCACCCCCCTCCGCCTGCCCGACGGCACCACCGTGCTCGTCGACCGCGGCTGGGTGCGAGCATCTGCGAGCAGCGGTCTCACCACCGATCCACCGCCCCCGGGGAAGGTGGAGGTCCATGGGTTGCTCCACGGCTCCAACCCGTTGGCCGCCGCCGACAGCGTGGATCACCTGGCCGACGGCCGGATCGCGGTGCCGCGTGTCGACCTCGCCGCGATCGGGAAAACGCTGGGGTACGGGCTCCGACCCGTATGGATCGAGGCACAGGCCATCGACCCCACGCCGAGCGGCGGCGCGCCCGCACTCCCCCAGCCGCCCGCACCCGACCCCGTAAACCATCTCCAATACGCGATCGAGTGGTTCGCATTCGGCGCGATCCCGATCTTCGGCTGGCCGATCGCGCTGCGCCGGTTCCTCCGTCAGCGCAAGGCGGTCACGACTTCGGCCACGGCAAGTACGGACAGCACACAGCCGGTGACCACGCGCAACAGTCGCGCCGGCACTCGCGACAACAAGTTGTGACCGCCGATCACCGCGAGCGCGGACACTGACCAGAGCGCGAGCGCCGCGCCCACGCCGACACTGATCGGCGCGTGATAGCGCACCGCGAGATTGGCGGTGAGCACTTGCGTGAGATCACCCCACTCGGCCAGGAAGATCACCACGAATGCCGTGCCGAACACGCGCCCCGCGCGGTGCTCGATGATCAACTCCTCTTGATGCGGCTCCGCGGCGCGCGCCGCGACGAACGCCGCGACTGCACTCACGGCGAACAGCAACCCGACAACGAGGTCTTTGACCCGACTCGGCAGGATCTGGAACAGACCGACACCGATGCTGACCGCGATGACGACGTGCACGAAGAACGCAGCGGCCGCACCGAGCCATACGGAGAAGGGTTTTCCCCTCGTCGCCATCACCAACGAGACGAACATCGACTTGTCGGGCAACTCGCCGATGAAGACGACCGGGAAGACCGTCGCGATGATCGCGAGCCGCACGGCTACGCGGTCGATGCGGGCGGGAGATGCATGACCGCCCGAGGCTAATCAGGCGTTTCGTCCGAACCTGCTATCGCCGGGGCGGCAGGTACACGGTGAGCGCCCGCTTCTTCTTCTCGAGATGCCTGCGCACGTCGGCGGTCGTCTCGTGGCCGCGCAACGACGCCCACGAGTTCCGCTTGTGCATGAGGATCGAGCCGCCGATCGCCACGAAGAACGCACCGAACACCAGCAGGAACGTCGTGGCCGTACCCGTGCGAGGCAACGTGGGTGGCCCCGGCTTCGTCGTGGTGGTGGGGCCGCTCGTGGTCGGCGTGCCGGGTGTACCGGCACGGCGCACCGTTGTCTCGGTCGTCGGCTGGGTCGTTCCCGTCCCTATCGTCGTGCCGGCGACGGATTCGGTCGACGTGGTGGTCTCTTCGGTCGGCGGCGTGTACGGGATCGTCGTTTCGGTCTCCGGCACGGTGGTCACGGTCTCGGGCTGCGTCGTTGTGGTGTCCGGCAGGGTCGTCACGGTCTCGGGCTGCGTGGTGGTCGTGTCCGCCAGCGTCGTGGTCGTGTCGGGATGTGTGGTCGTGGTCGTGGGGGGCTCGGTCGTTGTGGTCGTGGTCGGCGCGGTGCAGTTCGTGGGCAGTTGAATGACGCCACCGACGACGCGCGTCGCGCCGTTCGCCCACGTCGCGTACACGTTGAGCACGAGGAGCCCGGAGATGCCGGCCGGAACGACCGTGGTCGCGCCGGTCGACGCGTCGCCGGCGACGATCGGTGTCCACCCGGTGGTCGTGTACTGCTGCGACCCGATCGACGCGACCACGTACGAGATGGTCATGGGGATGGCCGGAGCCGCGTTCACGATCGTCCAGTTGACGGTCTGATCGCCCGTGGTGCAGACGGTCGCCCCGTAGATCGAAATGTCAGTGGGCCACGCCGGCGCGGCGAGACCGAGCAATACCGCGACCGCGAACCCGGCCACGAGCCCCGCTCGAATCGCCCGCCCGCGAGCGATTCCCACCACTCGCCCCACAGCGTCTCCCCGCCTGACGGGCACGATCAGTGCCGACCGGGGAGATTTTAGCCGCATATGTGACAAATATCATGTGTGTGACAAATATCACTCAATGGCAGTCGGCGGGCTATTCGATCGGCCTATTCGATCGGCCTATTCGATCGGGATGAGCGGGCGGGCGTTGCCGTCGAGTTGGTGCAGGTACTCGCTGATCCCGTAACCGGTGCGGCCCTCGTAGGTCCAGCGCGCGAGACCCTCGTTGACGATCGTGGAATCGGCGCGGATGCCCGCGGGCCCGGGCGAGACGCGGAACACATCGGCGTGCAGCTCGTGCACGCGGCCGAGCTTGTCGGTGGCGTTGACGTGGGTCGCGGTGTGGGTGACGCCGTCGTCGGCGATCTCGCTGGTGACCTTCCACTCCTTGATGCTGGAGTGCGCGCCGTCGGTCCACACCCATCCGCGATGGAGATCGCCGGCCTCGGTACCGATCCGGATCCCGCCGAAGTGCGACTCGTCGCCGATGTTGATGGAGAACCAACGCCACATCTTCGGTCCGCCCCACCGCCGCGGACCCCATGACTTGTCGCGGTTGCCGCGCGCGTCGACGAGCTCGTGACGTTTGCCATCGGCCTCGATCCAGCCCTTCCATTTCCCGGCCTGCTCGAGGTGG
>JBBQXR010000430.1:0-2753 GCA_038209455.1 Acidimicrobiia bacterium | reverse complement strand
TCACCGTCGGCCACCACGTAGTCGACGTCGGGTTTGAACAGTTCCTTCGCCTTGAGCGCGGCTTGCAACTGGTGCACGAAGTTCTGGTTCACGTGCTCGTACAGGTTGTCGACGCCGAGCGCGTCTTCCACGCGGTGGATGCCGTCCTCGGTGGGAACGACCGTGCGCTTCGCCTCGTCGACCTCGTAGTCGCGTTCGCGTTGGAGCACCTTCACGATGCGGGCGAACTGGAAGTACATCGCCTGCGCATCGTCGGCCCGGCCCGAGATGATGAGCGGGGTCCGCGCCTCGTCGATGAGGATCGAGTCGACCTCGTCGACGATCGCGAAAAAGTGCGACCGCTGGGACTGGTCCTCGCGGGCCCCCGCCATGTTGTCGCGCAGATAGTCGAACCCGAACTCGTTGTTGGTGCCGTAGGTGATGTCGGCGGCATAGGCCTTGCGCTTCTCTTCCGGGTCGTCGATGTCGGGCAGGACCGCACCCACCTCGAGACCAAGGAACTGGTGGACGCGACCCATCCATTCGGCGTCGCGCTTGGCCAGATAGTCGTTGGTGGTGACGAGGTGCACGCCTTCGCCGGCCAGCGCGTTCAGGTAGGCCGGCAGCGTGGAAACCAGCGTCTTGCCCTCGCCGGTCTTCATCTCCGCGATCCACCCGAAGTGGAGCGCCGCGCCCCCCATGACCTGCACGTCGAAATGGCGTTGGCCGAGGACGCGTTTGCCCGCCTCCCGGACCGTCGCGAACGCCTCCGCGAGGAGGTCGTCGAGGTCCTCGCCCTGGTCCAGGCGGTTCTTGTAGACACCCGTGAGGGCGCGCAGTTCCTCGTCCGAACGGACTTCCATCTCCGCCTCGAACGCGGCCACTTCGGGCGCGATCGTCTGGAGGAGCTTCAGCTTTCGGCCTTCACCCGCGTTGAGCAGCTTTGCGAACAGACTCATCGCGGTCGAGTGTACCGGCGGCCCCCTGTCGGATCGGGCCGCATGGCCTATTCGATGGGAAGAGCCACCGCCGCCGGCTCCCGCCGTGGGTGGGACCGACCGATCCGCTTCTCGTGCAGACGGGAGACCTGGTGCTCGGTCTTCTCGGCGGCCCGGTCGAGTGCGGTCCGCAGGTCCGGGGCGGTGGCATGGGCCTTCACGAACGTGCCCTTGAGATGGACGATCACCTCGCATTGCTCACAGTCGGAAACCCGCGGATTCTTGATCTCCGAGAACTGGACCTCGATCCGACGGATGTCCGGAGCCAATCGCTCCAGGCGGGCCAACTTGCGGCGGCCCACTGCGATCACGTCTGGGTCGAGTTCGACATTGCGGCCTCGTACGAGGATGTCCATCGTCACCTCCGAGTTTGTGTTTCCTTTGCGGGCACGTGTCGTGGGTGTTCGGTGTTGTTCCGATCGACCGATGCGTCCTGAGACTTGACCGGCCGTTCGAACTGTTCCGGTGGGGAGATCCAGCCGACGAGAGACTCCGCCACGGCATCAGTCGCGGGAGCGTAGGTACCGGAGCGGATGGCGTCACGCAGGCCGGCGAGCCGCGCAGCACGGCCAGACGAGACGTCGAACGCAGGGTTCGCATCCATCACGGCCTCCCAGCTCGGTGTCGATACCTTACGCACAAGTTCAAGGCCGGCGCGCCACCGCCAGACCCCGCACTTCGGTCACCCCGGATCGGCGCAGTACTGCCGCCGCTGACCGCATCGTCGCCCCCGTGGTCACGACGTCGTCGACGAGGATCACCGCACGAGGACCTCGATTCCCCCATCCTCCGACGGGCACGAACTCCGGCCCGGCGGCCCGGTCGACCCGGCTCGCGCCCGTCTGGGGTGCACCGGCGCGGCGGCGGAGTCGTGCCCGTACGGGGAGTTGCAGGCCAACGCCAACTGCTCGCGCGAGGAGCTCGGCCTGGTCGAACCCGCGGGCGCGGCGGCGGGCATTCGAGGTCGGCGCCCACGTGACTTCCTCGCATCCCGACCCCGAGTCGCCGAGTGCGGTGAGCATCTCGGCGGCCAACCAAGTGAGGGCCGCGTGGCGGTTGCGGTACTTGGCGCGCGCGACCAACTCGCGCACCACACCCTCGTACGCGAACGGCACGTGGAGACTCGTCAAGCCTGCGGGCGACGGCAACGACGGCGCCGCGTGCACCGCGGCGCGACACGACGGGCACACCGGCTCCGCCGCCACCCCACACCCCGGACACCGCGCCGGGAACACCAGGGCGGCAAGAGTCGCAACCATCCGTCGACGGTAGAGGGAGGGTGTGACACGACCTTGATGGCTCGTTCGCTCGCACTCCGCCCTCATTGCCCGTCCGCTCACACTCCTGAACGTCATGGGCGACATGTGGTTCGCTCCCGGGCTGCTCGCCTCTGCTCGTTCCTCGCTCCAGCTCGGGAGGTCGTGCGACTCGTCACGGATCTCTTGACCTTTGTGCGCTGGTGTACCTGGTCGGTACAGGAGGGGACAAAGGTCGGCGTGAAATGACGATCAGCGCAATGAGCGGAGCGCCCGAAAGGACGGTCTCAGAACTTCGGATTCGGTGATGAGCGCGGTGACGAGGTGGGCGGGGGTGACGTCGAAGGCGGGGTTGTGGACGGGGGCGCCGCGTGGGGTGCGGCGTTCGCCGCGGGGGCCGGTGACCTCGGTGTCGGCGCGGTGTTCGATCGTGATGTCGGCACCGGTGCGGGTCGCGAAGTCGATCGTGCTGGTCGGGGCGGCGACGTAGAACGGGACATCGTGGGCGCGGGCGAGCACC
>JBBQXR010000429.1:0-2771 GCA_038209455.1 Acidimicrobiia bacterium | reverse complement strand
GGGCGCACCGTCGCGGAACATCAGTCGGCAGTCGGCGAACTGTGGTCGGGATTCGCCGCCGTCGCCGCCCGGAATCCACACGCGTGGTCGCGCACGCCGTTCACCGCGTCGGAGATCATCACCCCGAGTGCCGACAACCGGATGGTGTGCTTTCCGTACACGAAGCGGATGTGCGCCAACCTCGACGTCGACCAGGCTGCGGCAATCGTCCTGACGTCCTATGGGACTGCGGTCGCGGCCGGAGTTCGGGCCGAGCAGATGGTCTTCGTCCGGGCCGGTGCGGACGCGCACGACCATTACTTCGTGACCGAACGCGCGTCACTCGGCGCATCGACCGCAATCGGGATCGCGGGCCGGGCTGCGCTCGCCGCCGCGGAACTCGACCTCGACGACATCGCGCGCTTCGATCTCTATTCGTGTTTCCCCTCGGCAGTGCAACTCGCACTCGATTCGCTCGGCCTCCGGGGCCCCCAGGGCGGCGACGACCGGGCGCTCACCCAGACCGGCGGCCTCGGGTTCGGCGGTGGACCGGGCAACAACTACGTCACCCATTCGATCGCCGCGATGGTCGAGGCATGCCGGGCCGATCCGGGTTCCACCGGGTTGGTCACCGCACTCGGTTGGTACGCGACCAAGCACAGCGTCGGGATGTACTCCACCGACCCCGGCCGTGACGGCTACCGCGCCGTGGATCCGGCGACGACCCAGGCGAAGGTCGACGCGCTCCCCCGCCGGACGCCGACCGGTCCGTACGACGGCGCCGGCACCGTGGAGGCCACCTCCGTCGCCTTCGACCGTGACGGTGTCCCCACGATCGGCATCGTGAGCATCCTCGTCGGCGACGACCGGCGCGCGCTCGCGAACTGCACCGACGTCGACACGCTCACGTCGATGTGCACGGACGCGTGGGAAGGTCGCACCGTCGAGATCCGGGCCGACGGCGACACCAACGTGCTCGCCGGGTGATCGCCCGGCTCAGCGCGCCTGCTTCCACCCGTTCCAATAGGTGATCTCCTCGACCGGACGGCGGGCCGCCGGTTTGAAGTCGTCACCGGTGAAGTACGCGACGGGGATCAACCCCACCTGGGTGACGCCGGCCGGAATGTCGAGGAGTGCCGCCGCACGTTCGGCGACGGGCAAATGCAGGGTGGTCAGCACCGAACCGAGGCCGCGACTCCGCAGCGCGAGTTGGAACGACCACACCGCCGGGAAGATCGATCCGTAACTTCCCGCGGCCGCGAAGTTCGGGAGCGCGTCGAGTTCGCCGTACAGACACGGGATCACGTGCACCGGCACGTCGTGGAGTCGTTCGGACAGGTACGTGGCGGAGTCGATGACGCGACCCTGTTGCTCGGAGACCGCGCCGGCTTCGCCGAGACCGGCCTTCAGGTACGGCGTCGCGATCTCGCGGTACATCTCCGCGAGCGCCATCCGTTTCTTGGCATCGGTCACGACGATCCAACGCCACCCCTGGGTGTTCCCGCCCGTCGGCGCTTGAATCGCGAGCCGGAGGCACTCCTCGATCACCTCCGGCTCGACCGGACGGTCAAAATCGAGGCGCTTGCGAACCGAACGCGTCGTCGCGAGCACATGGTCGATCGCAGTCAGATCCAGTGAGGGCATCGTGGGTCGTTTCTGTCGGGGGCGGGCTAGCTTGCCGAGCGTGTCAGCCACCGTACCGAGTCGCGGGTCCATGTTCTGGCGGGGGTTCACGATGCGGTGCGCCCGCTGCGGATCGGGCCACCTCTTCCAGGGCTACTTCAAGATGGTGCCGGACTGTCCGAACTGCCATCTCCACTTCGAACGGGAGCAGGGCTACTGGGCCGGCGCACTCGCGATCAACATCGTTGCGACCGGCGGGCTCTTCGCGATCGTGTTCGTCGCGCTCCTGATCGCCACGATTCCGAAGGTCCCGGTCGCGCCGCTCCTCGCGGTGCTGGTTCCCATCGCGGTGCTCGGTCCGATCGTCTACTACCCGTTCTCCAAGACCGTGTGGGTCGCCGTCGACCGCGCGCTCCTCCAACGCTTGGACCCCAACGAGAAGGTCGACTGAGGAAGATGTCGGGGCGCAAAGCGCCCTGACATCGGTTCAGGACAGGTCAACCGTCAGAGTGAGTAAACCGTCCTGGAAGACCCAGGTGGCGTCGGCGAGCATGGCGAAGTCCTGGAAGTCGAGTTGGGCCTGACGCACGAAGTTCTCGCGCTGGGGGCCGGCGACCGGTGGCATCGGCCGATCCCGTACCGCGGCGGCACGGTCGCGGAACCGGCCGAGCATCGCGTCGACATCGAGTTCATCGTCAGCCATGTCCGGGAATCTATCGATCGGCGCGCCGGCGGGCGACGAGTGCCCGAGCCCGGCCGGTGAGGTCGGACTGGACGAGCACCTCTGCGTAGCCCGCGTCGCGGGCACGCGCCGCGGTCTCGGCTGCCTGGTGGGGTGCGAGTTCGAGGACGAGCGTGCCCGCGGGGTCGAGCCATTCCGCCGCGTCGACGATCAGCTGTTCGAGCGCCTCGAGCCCGGTCGGACCCGAGACCAGGGCGTCACGCGGCTCCCAGTCGGTCACCGATGAATCGAGCACCTCGTGGTCGGCGATGTACGGCGGGTTGGAGACGACGGTGAGGAGCCGACCCGCGAGTTCGACCGGCAACGCCTCGAACCACGATCCGTGAGCGACGCGGATACGGGTGGCGAGGTTCCCGTTCGCGGCGATGTTCGCCTGCGCGACGGCCAGCGCTTCCGGGCTGGCATCGGTGGCCCAGACCTCCGCGTC
>JBBQXR010000428.1:0-2779 GCA_038209455.1 Acidimicrobiia bacterium | reverse complement strand
CCCCCTCCTCGAGTGCGGGTGGCGTGCTCGCGTTCACCGGCACCCGGGTGTTCGCCATGGTCCTGACCGGCGTGGCCCTGATGCTCCTGGGCATCGCCCTGATCCTCATCGCCGGACGTCGGCGCGACCGGTGGCCGGGAGCTCGCACGGGATAGCCGATCCGATCCGGGCCTGGTGCCTCCGACAGGCGGTGCGGGATGTGGCACTGTCATGGTCGCCGGATTCGCAGACAGTCCGACCGAGAGGGTCCCCGAAGGTGCCGCATCCAGGGCGAGAGCCCCGACGACTGACGCTCATGGCCGTCCATGCCCATCCCGACGACGAGGCGACGGGCACCGGCGGCGTCTTCGCTCGCTATGCCAGCGAAGGCGTCCGCACCGTCTTGGTGACCTGCACCGATGGCAGCTGCGGGGATGGTCCCGGCGGGGTCAAACCCGGCGAGCCCGGTCACGACCCGGCTGCGGTCGCCGTCGCCAGACGACGCGAGCTCGAGGAGAGCTGCCGCGTCCTCAAAGTCAGCGATCTCGAGCTCCTCGGATACGCCGACTCCGGGATGATGGGGTGGGCGACCAACGACGCGCCCGGGTCGTTTTGGTCCACCCCGGTCTCGGAAGCGGCCGCGCGACTGAGCCAACTCATGAGCCGATACGAGCCCGATGTGGTCGTCACCTACGACGAGAACGGCTTCTACGGCCATCCCGACCACATCCAGGCGCATCGAGTCACGATGGCCGCGCTGGCGCAGGCCGGTATCCGAGCCAAGGTCTACTGGACCACAGCTCCCCGATCCGGGATCGAGGAGCTCTTCCGGGTGTTTCGTGAGGTCGCACCGGACCACCCCGACATCGCGGAGGGAGGTCCGGACGACGAGCTGCCGGACTTCGGACTCCCGGACGACCAAATATCGACGTGGGTCGACACCTCGGATTTCGCGCGCCAGAAGTACGACGCGCTGGCCGCTCACGCCAGCCAGGAGGAGAACATCATCTTCCTGCGGATCGGTCCCGAGCGGTTCTCGGACCTGATGAGTATGGAGACGTTCGTTCGGGTGCAGGACCCGACCGACAGCCCGCTCCCCGAGGACGACCTCTTCGCCGGGCTGCGCTGAAACGCGGAGCCTCAGCGCTTGATCACGTCGTGTACGGCCGGGCGTTTGGCTCGCCGGCCACCCTCAGCAGGTCACCGTGAGATAGAACTCGGCGTCCGCACCCGTCTGGCTATTGGGGTCCGAGATTTGGACAAGCACCCCGTCAGGATCGGCGGCCGCAGGCCCAGCGTCGGACACGTCGCCACTATTGATGAAGGGCGTAACGGCGTAGGCACAGTTCGACACGTCGCGGTCGAAGTCCACCACGTAGGCGCCGGTCCCGGTCCCACTGACGAGCGACACCCGTGATCCGCTGGACAGCGAGCCGTCCGACAAGACGTGGGCCCACATCGGGTTGGTGAAGTAGCCGGAGACATCGATGACGACATTGGTGGCGCGCGAGGCCAGGACTGTGAAGTGCTGGGCGCCGGTGGTGTTCAAGGTGATGGTGCCGCCGTTGGCGACTGCTCTGCTGTCGTGGAAGTTCAGGTACGAGGCGGCCGGGACGGTCGCGCCGAAGGGGTAGACCTTGAGGTAGCCCGAGCCGGTCGCGCCGACCGCGACGACGTTGGCCTGGATCGCGACCGCCGAGGTCGGGATGCCGCAGCCAGCTGCGTTGCCCCCCTGCGCGGCCAGGCTCAACGACGCAGCGATGAACGAGCGGGTCGAGCCTTTGGTGATCACGCCGCCGGCCAAGCGGGTGTCGACGAGTCGGCACGGCGTAATCGCGGTGAACTTCGCCTCCGTCGAGGTATCGATCGAGGCGGCCGTTGCCGCCCGGACCGCAGTCTTCGCCGCCGTCGTCTGCAGCCGCTGCAGACCGTTGGTGGCCGTCATCGCGGCCACCCCACCTCCGACCGAAACCGCCAACGCCACAGCTGCCACACCAACAGTGAACTTCGCTCGCGCTCTCACTTTTCGTCCTTCGTAGAATGGAAAACCTCAAGGGCGGCGTCAGTGCGCGGAGTGCGCAACAGGCGACAAGGCGTGTTGAAACCCTGACGGCCGTCACGCTGTCCCGACAAGGGATCGACATCGCGTGTTCGACCTAGACTTGGGTCACGAACTCACGCTTCGGCCCCGACGCTGTTCGACGTCACCGGGCTGTCAGGGGTGGCGGAACCCGCGCACGGATCGGACGTAGCCGGCCTTGGGGTAGGCGGACGGGTAACGAGCTCCGGCCAGCGGGAACTCAAAGAGGTCGAGCATCAGTTGCATCGGATAGCCGATCGCCTGGGTGACGTGATGGATCGGACGGCCGTCGACGGAGAAGTCGATCCGATCCTCGGTCCAATCGACCGCGTAGGTGTGCCACTCGGTGGCGTCCAGCGGAAGTGATATCCGTGCCATATCGTCGTGGAGGCGGGGATCGTGCTGGGCCTTGAGGCCAACATTCACCGTTGACTGCGCCGAGCCGATCACATTGCCAAACAGTTCAGCGACACAGATCTCGCCGCAGTCATCGGCCGAGTCTTGCTCGAAGCCGACCAGCCAAAACGCCAGCATCGTGGTCGGATCGGCCACGGCCCGCATCGTGGCCTCGATCCGACCGGTCGTCGGGGTGTAGAGCCGTTGGGTCGGTTGTGTGGATCGAACGGAAAGGTCCGGACGATGCCGATGCTGACCGCGGGTGGAATTGAGCGGGCCCGACCACGCCCCTGACTGAAGGTTCGACACCCGCATTTCGCCGTC
>JBBQXR010000427.1:0-2799 GCA_038209455.1 Acidimicrobiia bacterium | reverse complement strand
TGCCGGTCGGCGACCGCGAACGGGCCCGGGCCTCCCGGCGCTCGTTCGATGCGCTCCTCGACACCGAGATCGCGCGCCGCCGCGTTGCGCCCGCGCCCGACCGCGACGATGTGCTCGACGTCCTCCTCGCGGCCGATGGTCTGAGTCTCGAGGAACTCAAGGATCAGGTCGCGTCATTGGTCGGGGCGGGGTACGACACCACGACCGCGACCGCGAGCTGGCTCGTGCTCCGTGCCGCGCCCCGGCCCGACGTGTGGAGTCGACTCCGCGCCGAAGCCGACGCGGCCGGCGCGGGCGACACGCGCCCGTGGGCCGACGCGGTGGTCCACGAATCGCTCCGGATCCATCCGGCCGGCGCGCACAGCCCGCGCCTGGTCGCGCGCAGCTTCGACCTCGGGCCATACCCGATTCGCAAGGGCTCCCTGATTGCGTGGTCACCGTTGCTCGCAGGTCGTGATCCGGCTTCGTGGCCCGATCCGCTTCGCTTCGACCCGACCCGTCACCTCGACCACGACGAGCCGGAGTACGCGTGGGTCCCGTTCGGTGCCGGCTCGCGCAGCTGCCTCGGATTCGGACTGGCCCGGATGAACCTGACCCTCCTCGCGTCCCGCCTCGCGCAACGCGTGGAGCTCGAGTCGGCCAGCTCGACGGTTCCTACCCCCGTGGGCACGGTGACCAGCCACCCGGAAGGTGGTGTGCCGGTGACCGTCGTCAGTCGTCGTCGCGTCTGAACCGACCGGTCGCGTCCAGACGGTACGGCGTCAGGCGGATTCGGCCTGGTGTTCGATCGCCTGCTCCACCGCGTCGCAATCGCCGAGGAACCGGAGTACGGCTTCGTTGAAGCCGTTCGGGGCTTCGGCCATGAGCCCGTGCGCCGCGCCGGAGATCACTTCGAGCCGGGCGTGCGGGATGAGTTCCGCTAGTTCCTCGGCGTCACCGACCGGCGTCAACGCGTCCTGCGAACCTGTGATGACCAGGACCGGGACCCGCACCGTGTTGAGCTCGAGCCGGAGACTGTCGGGTGCATCGAGAATCGCGTGCACCTGGGCGACGAACGGTTCAGGGGGCTGTTGCAGCACGACCCGCGCGATGAGGTTCAGCCAGATGCCGAAGCGCCGGCGCAGGCGCGGACCGACCAGCCACTGCAGGGCTTCGTCGCCGAGCCCGGCCATCCCGCGCTCGCTGACCGCATCGGCCCACTCGGAGAGCAGCTCCCGGCGCCACTCGTGGTGCCGACAGGCGGTACAGGCCAGGATCAGCGAACGGGTCCGGTGCGGGTGCAGCACCCCGATGATCTGGGCGATCACGCCCCCCATCGACGCACCCATGACATGGGCCCGGTCGATCTCCTCGGCGTCGAGAACCGCGATCGCGTCCAGCGCCATCCGCTCGAGGGAGTACGGCTCGGGCGCCGGACCCGTCCGCCCCACACCTCGATTGTCGATCGTGATGCACCGGTACCGCCGGCCGAGGGCGAGGCGCTGCAGTGCCCAACCGCGCGAGTCGGTGCCCAGACCTTGGATCATGAGCAACGGGGGGCCGTCCCGACGACCGAAGACGTCGTAGTGGATGGTCATTCCGTCGTCGACGACGACCTCGGACACTCGGACTCCCCAGCCGCAGGGTGCTTGCTCGCGAACGCGAATTCAAAGGCTACTCACGCGATCACCGCGGCGCGGCGAACTGTGGGCATTCGACCCAGATCGGACCGATCGTCACCGTGCCGTCAGGCGAGCGCCTGCACCGCGTCACGGATCGCCTCGGCCAACTCGGCGGCGGACAACGGATCCCGATCACCTACGTCGCCGACGGTCACCGGTTCGCCGATCGTGACCTTCCACGGGGTGATCGGCATCCCGAATGGGCCACCGGGTCGCACGCGCACTGGGATCACGGGGTAGCCGAGAGCGGCGAGCAGCATGTCGGTGGGCGCGAGCCCACCACCGTGGCGCAACCAGTTGAGCCCGAGCGGGAGTGCAGCCAGATGACCGGCCCGCAACAACGCGGCGAGGTCGCCGGGATAATTGCCGATGCTGCCGAACTTCCGGGACAGGTCGCCGAGGATCGGAACCTCGGGGGCGCCGACGACGCGTAGCCGGCGGCCCCGCTCGGTGCGGACCGCGACCGAGAGCGCGGTCGGCTCGAACACGCCGAGCCCGCGGTTGGAGACGAGCAATGCAGGACCCGAGGTCGGAATGTGCTGGGCCCCGACCACCCGCACCGGCGCCATGCGCATCACCAGCGGCGCGAAGGCGTCCTGGAGTTGTGGGTCGGCGCCGAACGGGTCGATCGAGAACCGGCCGTCCCAACGCCGCCGGACCACTTCGGGCAGGCCGACGGACTGGCCGCGATCGAGGTCGATCCCGAAGGTCGGGAGCTGGGCCACGTCACCCACGGGACACCCCCAGCATCGGGACTTCTGGTCGCAACGGCGTCACGGTCGCCCATTCGTAGAGTTCGGTGCACACGTCGTGGGTGGACCGCAGATCGGTGAGTCCGAGTTCGGAGACCGCGCGAGATCCGTCGGCCGAACCACCTTTGGCGAGCAACTCGAGCACGTGGGGTGGAGCCGGCGCGCCGGCGAGTTCGACCGTATGGGCGGCGACGCGCCACATCGGGCCGGTGATGGGGATCGGGATCCGGCCGCCGAGGCGCTCCGCCTGCCTGACACTCGCCGCGCCGGGGCCGACGATGTTCAGGGGTCCGTCGGTGCCGGCCAACAACGCGGCCACCATCGACCGGGCGGCATCGTCGGCGTGAAGCAGTTGGAACACCGGATCGGCCAGCGCCGGCACGGGG
>JBBQXR010000426.1:0-2803 GCA_038209455.1 Acidimicrobiia bacterium | reverse complement strand
AGCCAGAGATCGACGGTGTCGTCCTCGTAGCTGACGTTGATGTAGTCGCCCGGTGAGTACGGCGGAACGCCGACCATCATGATGAGGCCGAGATCCGATTCGAGTTGCGCGCCGGTGATCCCGAACCGAGCGGCAACGTCGGCCTTCGCCGCGCCCCGATGGGTCGCGAGCCACGGGATCATCGCCAGGACGCGCTCGAGCTGCGGTGGTGCGTCGCTCCGGCTCATACGACCCAGGCTCCGAGGGCCTCGACCACTGCGGTCCGCGCCGTCGGCGGATCGAGGATCTCGACATGGTCGAGGAAGCCGAGCACCAGGTTGACGACGGCGCCGACGTCGACCGCACGAACCTCGACGACCACCGAGCCGTCGGGTCGGACCGTCGAGGACGCGTCGGGGCCCACCGCCTGGAGGAACGCAACCTCGAAGCCGGCGTCCACCAGGATCGAGACAGTGGTCGCGCGGCCGGAGCCGTAGTCCCACGGTCGATCTTCGAGGTACGTCTCGGCGCGGAAATCGGCGGGCACCTCGTAGGCGGCGGCCGGTCCCGTGCTGATGTCGCCCTCGACGCGGTCGGCCCGAAAGACGCGCATGTCGTCGGCGCCCCGATCGAAGCCGACCACGTACCAGTTGCCGAACTTCGAGGTGAGCGCCCAGGGCTCCAGGGATCGCACGCGGCCCCGGTACGAGAACTCGACCACGCTCCGGTGACGCGACGCCTCGAACAGGGGCGCCAGCACATCGACGAAGGGCAGTTCGGCGATCGGCATCGATCCGGTGCCCTCGATGCCCCCCAGCTTCATGAGGGCACCCTCTCCCGCGGTGCTGCCGAGGCCGATGGCGGTGACGGCCACGTGGAGCGCAGCGAGTTCGTCCTCGGTGAGGTCGAGGTCGGGCAGGTAGTACTCGGCGGGATCGACGCGATAGCGGGTGTCGTTGCCGTCCTGAATGTCCTTGAGCGGCACCCCCATCGCTCGGAGGGTGGCCTTGTCCCGCTCGAAGGAACGCCGTGCGGCCGACGCGCCGGCCGGGTAGCCGAGGGTCGGGATGGTGACGATGTCCTCGCGGCTGAGGCCGCGCCGCGTCTCGATCAGGGCCGCCAGGAGGTTCAGGAGGCGCTCACGGCGATCCGGGCCGTCGGGAGTAGTGCCGTGGTCGTCCGCCATCGCGGTCGAGGTTACGGCACCGGTGGTGCGAGTTCGTTGACGCTGGACACGCCGGCGGCGGCGGCACACTGGAACAGCACCGGATCGTCGGCCGCGGGTCGGCCCATCGACGTGACGTGCAGATTGTGGTCGGCGAAGAGCGCTACGACGTCCGGGATCTCGACCGTCTCCACCGTATGGCGCGCGTCGATGCCCGTCTCGGCGAGATCGGTCAGCAGGGTCTGTTCCACCTCGCCGTCGACTGCGGGGACCGGAACGACTACTCGCGAGCGGGTCGCCAACATCAACGTGGTCGCGGTGTGGTGCGAGATCCCCTGGTGGCGTTCACGTGGGTCGGCGAACGAGGCCCGGAGGCACGCGATCGGGACGCCACCGAGGCCTGTGACCGCGTCGAGGATCGAACCCATCTCGATGCCGGTGAACCCGAGACTCGAGTTCGTCCCGACGATGCCCGGTCCCATCACGACGATCGTGACGTCGGCCGCGGCCACGTGCCGGGCGATCGCGAGCGCAGAGAAGACGGTGACCGCTTCGTAATCGCCGCCGAACGCGTGACCGCAAGTGACGGTCGCGTCGAGGAGGGACCGGTCGCGTAGTTCGGCGACCAGGTCGCTCAGCGCGAGCGGCAGTGCGGCGCCGTCGGTCATCACGTACGCGATGCGTGCGTCGGGCCGCAGCGCACGGATCGTGACCGCGACCCCAGGGAGTTGGCTGTGCAGCGCGGCCACGACGACGGGCATGCCTTCGATCGACGTCCGGCCCGCGAGCTCGGCGTCGAGATGTTCCTCGGTGGAACCGACGTCCACCTGGAGGCTCGTGTAGCGCGCCTTGAGGATGTGGCCGGGGCCGGGCTCCTCCCACGTGTCGCGTTCCAGGTTCCAGTGGACGAAGTGCCACCCTCCGGTACCGAGTCCGAGGTCCACCGCAGTGGTGTTCACGACCACCCGGTCCCCCGCCGCCACCGTGCCGGTGAGCTGGTCGAGCACGTACGCCCGCTCCGGCCCCGACCCGAGATCCACCTCGACCCGTTGTAGCCCCTTGCGTTGACTCAGGACCGTCGTGACCCGCCCACTCCGAAACGCCGGCATGGGGTGACTATCGCACGTGGGAAGCAACCAGGAGCCGCACGATCATGAGGCCACTCCCGAGCCGGAGCCTGCGGAGGCGAGCAGGCGCGGAGCGAGCCCCACGGAACGCATGACCGTCAGGAGTGCGAGCGGAGCACCAAACAAGACGGTGGGAGCGGACGGGTCATAAAGACGCGATGAGGCGGTCGACGCGTTCGTCCTCGGATTTGAAGGGGTCCTTACAGAGGACCGTGCGTTGCGCCTGGTCGTTGAGCTTCAGGTGCACCCAGTCGACGGTGTAGTCCCGCTTCCGTTCCTTGGCCCGCTTGATGAAGGCACCGCGCAGCTTGGCGCGCGTGGTGTCGGGCGGCTCGTCCATGGCGATCGCGATCTCTTCGTCGGTGACCATGCGGTCGACCTGGCCCCGCCGTTCGAGTAGGTAATACAGCGACCGGGCCTGGGTGACGTCGTGATACGCGAGGTCGAGGAGCGCAACCCGCGGGTGGGTCAGCGGCAGGGAGTGCTTGTCCCGATAGGACTCGATGAGTTGGTGCTTGATGACCCAGTCGAC
>JBBQXR010000425.1:0-2821 GCA_038209455.1 Acidimicrobiia bacterium | reverse complement strand
CCACTGGGAGACCTACGCGTGGGTCGCGATCGCCATCGCGGGAGTGTTCGCCCAGCAACTTGCCTTCCAAGCCGGATCCCTCGAGATCTCGTTCCCGGCGACGATGATCCTCGACCCGGTGGTGTCGGTGATCGTCGCGATCAACGTGTTCGGCGAACAGATCCAGGCCACCGGGCCCGAATGGATCCTGATCGGCGCGTGTGCAGCGGTGCTGATCGCCGGGACCATCGCGCTCGCACGAGCCGGTGCGCCGACCGAACCGCTCGTCACCCCGACGCTCGGTTTCCCGGCCGTTCCCTGACCGGGCCCGGCCGTCAGCCCGAGGTGCCGAGCCCGCCCATCCCGGGCTCGGGGCGCAACGTAGGGAACAGGATCACCTCGCGGATCGACGGCGTGCCGGTGAGCAACATCACCAACCGGTCGATGCCGATGCCGAGTCCGCCGGTCGGCGGCATTCCGTACTCCAACGCGCGCACGTAGTCGAGGTCGATGTCGCCGGCCTCGGGGTCGCCGCGACGCTTGGCCGCGGCCTCCTCCTCGAAGCGCACGAGTTGTTCCACCGGATCGTTGAGCTCGCTATATGCGTTCGCGAGTTCGTGACCGGCGACGACCAACTCGAACCGCTCCACGAGTGACTCGTCGTCGCGGTGGCCCCGCGCGAGTGGTGACGTTTCGCGCGGGTGGTCGAGTACGAACGTCGGCTGCACGAGCAGGTCCTCGACCCGCGCGTCGTACACCTCCATCGTGATCCGGCCCGCGCCCCACTCTGCTTCGTACTCGACCTCGAGTCCTTTGGCCACCGCGCGTGCGTCCTCCACGGTCATGCTCGGGTGGATGGTGGCACCGGTGTGTTCGAGGATGAGATCGGTCATCGTCGCCCGCCGGAATGGTGGCGTGAGGTCGATGGTGTGACCCATGTATTCCACTGCGAGGTTCGGGTCCACGGCCTGCGCGCCAGCCACGACGATGGCCTCGACGAGGTCCATCATCTCCGTGTAGTCGCCGTACGCCTGGTACGCCTCGAGCATCGTGAACTCGGGGTTGTGGGTGGTGTCCACACCCTCGTTGCGGAACACGCGTCCGATCTCGAAGACGCGGTCGAGCCCACCGACGATCAGACGCTTGAGGTGCAGCTCCAACGCGATGCGCAGGTACATGTCCTGACCGAGCGCGTTGTGATGCGTGGTGAACGGACGCGCGGTGGCGCCGCCCTGGATGGTCTGGAGCACCGGGCCCTCGACCTCACGGAAGTCCCGCTCGGCGAGGCAACGACGGATACCCGCGATGATGTCGATGCGGGCCACGGCGATACGGCGGGCGTCCTCGTTGACGACCAGGTCCACGTAACGCTGCCGGTACCGGGTGTCCACGTCGGACAGCCCGTGCCACTTCTCGGGCAATGGTCGGAGTGCCTTGGCCAGCAACACGAAGGTCTCGACGTTCACCGACAACTCGCCCCGGCGGGTGGTCATCACCGTGCCTTCGACCCCGACCCAGTCACCCCGGTCCAGCCGGTCGAACGCCTCGTGGTCGGCCTCACCGATCGCCTTCTGACTCACGAACAGCTGGATCGAACCGTCGCGGTCGGCGAGGGTGGCGAAACTGAGCTTGCCCTGACGTCGGAGGAGCAGGATCCGCCCCGCGATCCGAACCCGGCGGTCGGTATTCGACCCCGGCTCGAGGTCGGCGAACTCACCGCGCAGCCCACCGGCCGTCGCGGAGGTGTCGTAGCGCACCGGGTACGGGTCGACCCCCTCGGCGCGGAGCGCGTCGAGCTTCGCCAGTCGCTGCTGACGTTGGTCGCGGGCCTCCTCGGCTGCGTCGACCGCCTCGACCGGCGCAGTCTCGGCCGCGTCATCCGAGCCACTAGCTTCCTCGCTCGGCTCAGTACTCCCCGGGTCGACCATCCGGGCAACGCTAATGGCGCGCCCTCGCGGCGCCCCGACTTTTCGACCCGAACGGAGCGACATGACCCGACTCGACGGCAAGGTGGCCCTGATCACCGGCGCCGGCAACGGCATGGGACAGGTGGCGTCGGTCCTCTTCGCCCGCGAGGGCGCGCGCATCGTCGTGGCCGACTTCAGCGAGGCCGGTGGTGCGGAGACGGTCGCCGCGGTCGAGGCCGTCGGCGGCGAGGCGGCGTTCGTCAAGGTCGACGTCGCCAATGCCGAGCAGGTCGAGGCGATGGTCCAGTTCGCGATGACGCGCTTCGGCGCGCTCGATGTGCTCTACAACAACGCCGGCATCTTCCCCGTCGACGATGGTGGCGCGACCGAGACGCCCGAACCCACGTGGGACCGGGTGATGGAGGTCAACCTCAAAGGCGTCTGGCTGGGATGCAAGTACGGGATTCCCGCCATGCTCTCCTCGGGCGGCGGTTCGATCGTCAACGTCGCCAGCTTCGTCGCACTGATGGGCGCGGCCACCGCCCAGATCGCCTACACCGCCTCGAAGGGCGGCGTGCTCGCGATGACCCGCGAGATCGCGGTGGAGTACGGCCGGCAGAACATCCGCGCCAACTCGCTCTGCCCCGGGCCGATCGCCACCCCGATGCTCGAGGAGCTGATGAGCGATCCCGAGCGCAAGGCACGCCGCCTCGTGCACATCCCGATGGGTCGGCTCGGTCAGGCCGAGGAACTCGCGAAGGCCGCACTGTTCCTGGCGTCCGACGAGTCGTCGTTCATGACCGGTGCGCAACTCGTCGTCGACGGGGGAATCACCGCCGCGTACGTAACGCCGGAGTAACACCGGCGTCGAGGACCAGCGGGCCAACCCGACGAGGGATCGGAACTGCCTCGGGCGTGGAGGGGGCCGTACGCTC
>JBBQXR010000424.1:0-2824 GCA_038209455.1 Acidimicrobiia bacterium | reverse complement strand
CCTCATGGCCGAGGATCCGGACGCGGAGCACCACCGCCTCATGAGTGAGGTCGACCTCGCCGTCGTGGGCGACAAGACCAACTGGAAATATTCATGGTGGACCGAGCACCACTTCCTCTGGGAGTACTCCCACATCTCGGCCAACGAGACGATCATGCCGTTCGTCGCGGCGAAGACCGACCGGATGCACATCGGCTCCGGGATCATCAACGTCACTCCCCCGGTGAACCACCCCGCACGCGTCGCCGAACGCGTTGCGATGATGGACCACCTCTCGGAGGGCCGGTTCGAGTTCGGCACCGGTCGTGGGTCGTCCACCACGGAGCAGGCCGGGTTCGGGATCACCGACCCTGAGATCACGAAGGACATGTACGACGAGGCCATCGGCGAGTTCAAGTACATGTGGCGCGACGGCACCTATTCGCACGACGGCCGGTTCTTCTCCCTGCCGGAGCGCAACGTGCTCCCGAAGCCCTACGTGAAGCCGCACCCCGCGATGTGGGTCGCCGCAGGGAACCCCGGCACGTTCGAGAAGGCCGGGAAGATGGGTCTGGGCGTGCTCTGCTTCACCGGCGGCTCACCCGAGAAGATGAAGCCGCTGATCGAGATGTACAAGGAAGCGATCAAGGACGCCGACCCCGTCGGCGAGTTCGTCAACGACAACGTTGCGATCACGACGAGCTTCATGTGTCTCGACGACGACGCCGCCGCGGTCGACTGGGCTTCGCGCTCGGGCAACGGCCGCCAACAGAGTCTCGTCTTCAAGTACCTCGACACCTTCCCGAAGCCGGCGTGGGTGCCGGAGTGGCCGGCGCTGATCGCGGACCCGACGCCCGACCAGGTGATCGCCGGTCGCAAGATGGGAGCCAGCATCGTCGGCAACCCCGAACAGTGTGCAGAGGCGTTGCGACTCTGGGACGGCACGGGCGTCGACCAACTCATCCTCGGGCCGTCGGGCTCGGTCTACCCCCACGAGCTCCTGGTGGAGACGGTCGAGTTGTTCGGCAACACCGTGATCCCCGAGTTCGACACCGACCCGCAGATCTCGACGGACCGGTACAAGCTCGCGGCGGCCGCTCGCGTCTGACGACGACACGCGGCCACCGTGCGCGCGTGAGTGACCACGGGCACGCAGGTTCTTGCGAAACCTGGGAACACGCCAGGGACAGCGTGCGTTGTTGAGGTACGGCCGACCTCCCCCAAGCCGGCCCCTTCTGACGCCGGTCGAGGCGCAGGACCAGCCCCCTGCCCCGGGTTCCCTGCGCCTCCCGGCGTCAGTGTCGTCACATGGCTCGACCGCGCGACCACTTGATGGTCATGCCCTCCGTGCGCTCGCGACCTCGTCACGCACCGTCGGCGATCCATTGCTCGGTCCGACCCCAGAGCGCGGCAGCCCGATCCGGATCGATCGCGTAGGACTTGATCCCTCCGCGTGAGTCGGGCACGTCGTTGCGCTCGGCCACGTGGCAGTCCTCGAGGTACGCGCCACCCTGCGCGTCGAGTTCGCTCGCGGTGGCCGCCCACACCGACGTCGCCGCCCCTTGCGGCACCGTCTTCCACTCGATCTGCTCGGTGGTCGGCACATCGGTGATGACCGCCAGCGTCTCCTTCGTGAGGTGACGACCCAGCTCGGTGACGATCCCACCCGGATGCACCGAGTACGCATGCCCACCCCGGTCGGCCAGACGGCGGTCGAGTTCGACTGCAAACAACGCGTTCGCCGTCTTCGACCGTCCGTACGCGGCCCACGGGTCGTACTCGGTGGTCTCGAAGTTCGGGTCGTCGAGATCGACGTCGCTGAAGCGATGACCGGCCGAGCTCAACGCGACCACGCGCGACCCGTCGCCGAGGGTCGGCATGAGGAGTTGGGTCAGCAGGAAGTGGGCGATGTGGTTAGTGCCGATCTGCATCTCCCAACCGTCGGTCGTCGTGGTGTGAGGACAGGCCATGATCCCCGCGTTGTTGATGAGCACGTCGGTGCGATCGTTGGCCGCGAGGTACTCGTCCGCGAACCGCCGCACGTCGGCCAGCGACGCAAGGTCGAGCATCCGCACCGTGAGGTCCGCGTCCGGCACCGTGGCCCGGATCCGATCGACCGCGGCCGAGGTGCGCCCGGCATCGCGCGCCGTCATCGTGACCGTGGCGCCGTGGGCCGCCAACGCCCGACTCGTCTCTTCACCGAGTCCGGCGGTTGCACCCGTCACCACGAATCGACGACCGCTCAGGTCCTGCCCGGCGAGCACATCATCGGTCGTCGTCGTCGCATGAAAAGCCATGAGGTGAGCCTCGCACACGCCACGATGGCACGCTCCCCGGGAGCGAACCCCCACGCGGGCACCACCCAACAGGAGGGTGAGCGGAGGGGCCAGATTATTTGATGAGGTTGATGATGTTGAACATCGGGAGGTAGAGGCTGATGATCATGCCGCCGACGATTGTGCCCATCACGATGATCATCAGGGGCTCGATCAGTGAGGTCAGTGCGTCGACCGTGGCCGTGACCTCCTGGTCGTAGAAGTCGGCGATCTTGTCGAGCATTTCGTCGAGGGCACCGGTTTCCTCACCGACCGCGATCATCTGGACGACCATCGGCGGGAACACCTCGTGCTGCTCCAGCGGACGAGCGAGCGTGTCACCACGCTTGACCGCACCCTGCGTCTCGCGCAACGCGATCGAAACCGTCTCGTTCCCGGCGGTCTCGGCCACGATGTCGAGCGCTTCGAGGATGCCGACACCCGAACGGGTCAACGCGGCGAGCGTGCGCGAGAACCGGGCCAACGCGGTCTTGCGGGTCAGGACTCCGAAGACCGGGACCCGGAGCTTG
>JBBQXR010000423.1:0-2831 GCA_038209455.1 Acidimicrobiia bacterium | reverse complement strand
GATGACCCGGTGGCCGTCGGCCTCGAGCAGTGTGCGCGTCGCGGCGCCGATTCCCGATGCCGAACCCGTCAACGCAATGCCCGCCATCGGCCCCCCGAAGGGCGGGGTCTCGACGACTCCCGCGTGCGGCGATCTTGGCCTGTACGACGCCGCGAGTCAAGTGGTTGATAACAACCCGCGCGTATACGTGCCGTCAGTGGGTCGTGGGGTCGGGATCCTCGAGCGGCTCCGGCTCGTCGGGCAGCTCGAGATTGCCGCGGCCACCGCGCTCGAGGTGGTCGATGCACCGTTCGAGCATGCCCCGCAGCATCTCGGACTCCTCCTCGGAGAGCGCGCCGACCATGAGCGCGTTGATCTGCTCGACGCGCGCCTTGGCCTCGTCGTGCACCTTCAGTCCGAGGGGTGTCACCGCCGCTTCGATCACCCGTGACGACTGGAGCGGTTTGCGGGTGATGTAGCCCTGGCGCTCGAGCCCGGCCACTAGGCCGGTCATGGCCTGGGGCGTGACGAACAGCGCGCGTGCCAACTCTGCAGAAGAGGCCTTCTCGAGGCGGATGAGCACCTGGAGGGCTCCGTACTGCGACGGGGTCAGCCCGAGATCGCGCAGGCTGTCGTAGAGGAGCGACGCCACGATTCGCTCGAAGCGCTTGAGGAGCCAGGAGGTGTATCCGACCCGCGGTCGGTATTCGTCCGGCTTCATTCCGCAACCTCTTGTTCGTCGACGGCATCCCTCTGCCCGGGATCGGCCGGCGGGGACCCACGGAGAAATCAGGGATGGTAAGGGATTGCCCGTGCCGGTGAGTTCGTACCACGTATCAATCGGTTTATCAAAGCCTTGATTTGTCGGCGGAGAGTGGTTTAGGGTCGGCGCGCGTGCAGGTGCTGCACCGCGACGACGATCCGGGGGGAGTCGATGGGGACGCTCGAGGGCAAGGTGGCAATCGTCACTGGTGCCGGACAAGGCGTGGGCGAGGGCGTCGCACTGGCGCTCGCGGAGGCCGGCGCGAAGGTCGTCGCGGCGGGGCGGACCGCGGGCAAGGTCGAGCGCACGGTCGCGACGATCACCGAGCACGGTGGCATCGCCACGGCTCTCGGGTGTGACGTGACCGACCCGGTGCAGATCCAGGCCTGCGTCGACCTCGCGGTCTCCGAGTACGGCACGGTCGACATCCTGGTGAACAACGCCCAGGTGCCGCCGTTGGGTCCAATCGCAGAGATCCCCGAAGAGCTGTTCGACATGGGTTGGCGGACCGGCCCGCTCGCCACCTTCCGGTTCATGCGCGCGTGCTACCCGTACCTCAAAGGAGGCGGCGCTATCGTGAACATGGGATCGGGCTCGGCGATCCGTCCCGACCTCACCGCCTTCGGAGCGTACGGCGCGTGCAAGGAGGCCATCCGCACGATGAGTCGCGCCGCCGCGTGCGAGTGGGGTCGCGACGGGATCCGCGTGAACGTGGTCCTGCCGTTGGCGATGTCGCCGGGCATGGCGGGATTCCTCGAGGAGCATCCCGAGGCCCGCGACGGTGTGCTCGGCGCCATCCCGCTCGGCTTCATCGGTGATTCGGAGGAGCACATCGGCCCCGCCGTCGTCTGGCTCTGTTCGGATGCCGCCAGCTACGTCACCGGCACGAGCCTCTGCGTCGACGGCGGCCAGGACTACGTCCGCTAGACGCCGACCGAGAACGAGGAAAGAAGAGATCAGCATGCGCGCAGCTCTGTACTACGGACCCGGTGACGTCAGACTCGAAGACGTCGAAGAGCCCGATCCGGGACCCGGTGAGGTCAAGGTCCGGTCACTGCACAACGGATTGTGCGGAACGGACGTCCATCAGTACTTCGTGGGGCCGATGAGCGCGGCACCGTTGCCGTCCATCGTCGGGCACGAGTTCTCGGGCGAGGTCGTGGAGATCGGTCGCGGCGTGACCTCGATCGCGGTCGGCGACCTGATCGCGGTCGAACCGTTGTGGCCGTGCGGTGCGTGCGCGCCGTGCACCGACGGCGACCCCAACCTCTGCTGGGAGGTGCTCTGTCACGGGCTGGGCGCGCCCGGCGGCGGCCTCTCGGAGTTCACCGTCGTGCGCGAGCACATGGCGCACCGCGTCCCCGAGGAAGTGGGACCGGTCCTCGGCGCGCTGGTCGAGCCGATGTCAGTCGCGTACCGCGCGGTGTTGCGCAGTGAACCGACTCCCGGCGCCACCGCGGTGGTGTTCGGGGGCGGACCGATTGGGATCGGCTCCTACCTCGCGCTTCGTGCGCTTGGGGTCGACGATGTCACCGTCGTCGAACCGGCGGAAGAACGTCGTGCCGCGGTCGCGCGACTCGGGGCGGAGCAGGTGCTCGATCCCACGACGACCGACGTCGTCGGGGAGGTCCGTGAGCGGACCAAGGGCGCGGGTGCCCGCGTCGTGATCGACGCGGCCGGCGTGCCGGCATCGTTCACCGGCGCGATCGGCGTCGCCAGCACACGCGGTCGGGTCGTCACCGTCGCCGCGTACATGGAACCGGTGACCTACAACCCGACCGACGTGATGATGCGTGAACTCGAGATCGTGTCGTCGTTCTCGTACAACGGCGAGTTCGACGCGGTGATCGACCACATGGCCGCCGGGCGCTATCCCATCGACGGGTGGGTCGAGCGACTGCCCTTCGACGACCACCTGGGCGCGTACGAGCGCCTCCACAAGGGTGAGGCGATCAAGCTGATGGTCGACGTGTGATCAGCGGCATGGACCTACCGCAGGCCGAACCGAACGTGACCCCGCAGGAACGGAGAGCAACCCGATGACGATCACGGGAGCGAAGGGACGCGACAGCCTCGCCGGGCTGACCCG
>JBBQXR010000422.1:0-2836 GCA_038209455.1 Acidimicrobiia bacterium | reverse complement strand
TCGATGACCCGAGGCAGGATGCCTTCGGTCCGTGCGGTCCACAGCCGAACCACCCCGTCGGCGGCCTCCACCCGGGATGCCTCCGTGACCCCCGCGCGCAACGCGTCGGCCAGGAGTTCGGTGTCGCCCGCGGCGGTGACGGTCACCATGGCGTCGATGCCGATGGACTGCTTGAGGCCCGCCGGCGTGTCGGACGCGAGCAGCTTGCCGTGGTCGATGATCGCGAGGCGGTCACAGAGCTGATCGGCCTCTTCCATGTAGTGGGTGGTGAGCAGGATCGTCTGGCCGTCCTGGTGCAGCTCACCGAGGATCTCCCACAACGCGATGCGACTCTGCGGGTCGAGACCGGCGGTGGGTTCGTCGAGGAACAGGATCGCGGGCCGATGCATGATCGCCCGCGCCACCATGAGGCGTTGCGCCATCCCCCCGCTCAAGGCGAGCACCGGGACCCGGGACCGATCGGTGAGCCGGAACTGGTCGAGCAACCGGTGGGCCTCGGCTTTCGCGGTGCGAGCGGTCATCCCGAAGAACCGCCCGTGGAAATAGAGGTTCTCGAACACGTCGAGTGAACGGTCGAGGGTGTTGGTCTGCGGGACCACGCCGATCACCTGCTTGGCGCGCGTCGGGTGCGCCACCACGTCGACACCGTCCACGTACGCCTTGCCACCGGTCGGGATCACTCGAGTGGTGAGCATGCCCGCGGTCGTCGTCTTGCCGGCCCCGTTCGGTCCGAGGAGTCCGAAGATCTCCCCCGCCTCCACCTCGAGGTCGAGCTCGTCGACCGCACGGATATCGCCCGGATACACCTTGGTCAACTGCTCAGTGCGAATAACTACGTCCGTCACGCCCTCGAACCTACTGGCGCACTCGTGAACAGCTGAGTCGAGAAAGCCAGTGACTCCAAACCAAACCCGAGCCGGAGCTTGCGGAGGCGAGCAGGCGCGGAGCGAGCCCCACGAAGTGCATGACGATCAGGAGTGCGAGCGGAGCGCCAGAAAGGGAGTCCCATAGGGTGAGTTCATGAGTGAGATCCAGCACATTACGGTCCGGGACATCGACTTCGCGTACCTGGAGGCGGGGCCCGCCGACGGTCCGCTGGCGCTGTGCATGCACGGCTTCCCCGATCACGCGCCTACGTGGGATCTCCTGATGCCCGAGCTGGCCGCCGCCGGATACCACGTGGTCGCGCCCTGGTTACGCGGGTATGCACCCTCGGGCCTCGCCCCCGACGGCAACTACCAGACCGCTTCGGTCGCGCTCGACATCCTCGGCCTCGCCGACGCGCTGGCCGGCGAAGGCGACGCCGTGCTCATCGGTCACGACTGGGGCGCGATCTCGTCGTACGTCGCGGTGGGTCACCGACCGGAGCGCTTCAGCAAGTTCGTCGCCCTCGCGGTCCCGCACTCGAGCAGCCTCATGCAGGCGTTCCTCACGCCAGTCCAGCTCCAGCGCTCGTTCTACGTGTTCCTGTTCCAGACCCCGCTGGCCGAGATGGTCGTGCCGGCGAACGACTTCGAGTTCATCGACTACCTCTGGAGCTACTGGTCGCCCGGTCACCCGCCGAGCGCCGAGTACATGCGCGCCTTGAAGGACACCCTCGGCGCACCGGGCAGCACCGAGGCGGCGATCAGCTACTACCGGTTCATGCTCGGCACCCTGCCCGGCGATCCGGCGCTCGCGGAGATCGCGAATGCCGGCAGCGGGCCGATCGACGTGCCGACGCTGTACCTGCACGGCATCGACTGCGGGTGCATGGGCGTCGAGTCGGCGAACGAGGAACTCCTGCGGCCGAACTTCCCCGCCGGGCTCGAGATGCATCTCATCGCGGACGCCGGCCACTTCCTCCACCGCGACCAACCCGAGCAGGTCAACCGGCTGATCCTCGATTTCCTCGCCGGTTGACGGTGCTCAACCCGTGAAGGTGTGGAGTTCCGGGTACGCCTTGTTCATCGAGGCGCCGTCGACGAACAACGTGTCGCCGCTCACCCACCGACCCTCGTCACTCACGAGGAACAACGCCGCGTCGGCGATGTCCTCCGGCTGCCCGGCCCGTCCGAGCGGCGTCGACGCGACGTAGGCCTCACGGATCGCCGGGACGATCTGGGTGAAGGCGGTGAGGGGCGTGTCGATGAACCCAGGGCCGATGCCGGCGACGCGCACCCCGCTCGGACCGAGTTCCATCGCCGCACATCGCGTCAGCATCTCGACCGCAGCCTTGGAGCAGCAGTACGCGCTCATGCCCTCGGCGGGAACGCGCGAGTTGATCGACGCGATGTTGACGATGACGCCCGATCCGGCGGCCCGCATCACCTGAGCTTCGTGCTTGACCGAGAGCATGACGCCGGTGAGGTTGGTGTCGATCACCGAGCGCCACTCGTCGACCGGGTGATCGGCGACGAAACCGAAGGTCCCGAATCCGGCGGCGTTGACCGCGAGGTCGAGCGCACCGAACTCGCTCGCCGCACGCGCCACCGCGCGCTCGACGTCGGCCTCGACGGTCACGTCGATCTGCTCGGTGACCACAGCCGCGCCGAGTTCGCTCGCTGCGGCCGCCAGCGCCTCGGGGTTGCGGTCGGCAAGCACCACGCGCGCCCCCTCGGCGACGAACCGACGGGCGCAGGCGAGCCCGATTCCGGACGCCCCTCCCGTGATGAACCCGACCCGACCCTCTATCCGACCCGACACCGTTACTCCCTCGATCGGCACTCGCGACCCACTTTGCGTGGGGCAAACCCCCCCCAACGCGGGGTTGGGAGGCGTGTGGGCAAGGTGGGGGGGGGTTTGAGGGTGGGCCCCCCCCAAAACCACCCCGGGGGCGGGGGGGGGGCCCCCCCCC
>JBBQXR010000421.1:0-2837 GCA_038209455.1 Acidimicrobiia bacterium | reverse complement strand
AACGCCCCGGTGCCGGGCGCAGCACGGGTCATGCGCGACCTCGACGCCGACGCCCGGGACGCCACCTACGCCGAGGTGCTGCGTGCACGCGGCCAGCTCACCCCTTCGGGCGAGATGATCCCCATGGGAGTGCCGCCCGAGAGCGCGCTGTTCGCCCGCGGTGCGGACGAGATGCTCCAGCTCCTCGGCGGGAAGTGCGCGGAGTGCGGGACCATCAACACGCCGCCGTCGATCCACCCCACGTGCATCGCGTGCGGAGGTCCGAAGCTCGAGCCGGTGGCGCTCGCCCGTCACGGTGTCGTCCACACGTTCGTGATCAACCAGACCATGCCGGCACCGTTCGTGGCCCCGCTGCCGATCGCGGTCGTCGACCTCGATGACGGGGCCCGCGTGATGCTCCAGGTGGTGGGCGACGGCAAGGAACTCGCGATCGGTTCCGAGGTCGACCTGGTGTTGCGCCGGTACGCGCACGAGCGCGGGGTCCCGGTCTACGGATACAAGTCGAAGCTCCGCCCGCAATCGGAAGGTGTGTCCGCATGAGTTGGAACAAGGTCGCCGTCGTCGGTGCCGGACTCATCAAGATGGGCGAACTGTTCGAGCAGTCCTACGAAGAGATGGCCGCCGGTGCGTTCAACGCGGCCGTGGCGTCGGTCGACAAGGGCTTCGACCCTCAGGCCGTCGACGCCGCGTTCGTCGCCACCCAACGCGGCACGCTCTGGGGCCAGGAGGGCATCGGCGGGAACACCGTCCCCACCGCCATCGGGCTCGCCGGGATTCCGTGTACCCGCATCGAGAACGCATGCCCGTCGGGGTCCGATGCATTCCGGGTCGGAGCGATGGCCGTCGCCTCCGGAGTCCACGATCTGGTGCTCGTCATCGGCGTGGAGAAGATGCGCGACAAGTCGACCGAAGAAGGTCTCTTGTCGCGCGCGGCCGCGGGCCATCCGATCTACACCCGGGGTGAGACCGCGCCGGTCCTGTTCGCGCCGTTCGCCACCCGACACATGCACGAGTTCGGCACCACCCGAGAGATGCTGGCGTCGGTCGCGGTGAAGAACCACCACAACGGGTCGCTCGATCCGTACGCCCATTTCCAGGACGAGATCACCGTGGAGCAGGTCCTGAAGTCGCCCCCCGTGTGCTCGCCGCTGCACCTGCTCGACTGCTGCCCGCAGACCGACGGTGCCGCTGCCATCCTCCTCGCCCCGGCCGACCGGGCCCACGAGTTCACCGACCGGCCCGTCTTCGTGGCCGGCTTCGGGATGGCGACCGACCATCCGTACCTCCACGAGAAGACGAGCTTCGTCGGGCTCGAGGCCACCGTGCTGGCATCGCAGCGGGCCTACGCGATGGCGGGTGTCGGTCCGACCGACATCGACATGTGTGAGGTGCACGACTGCTTCACCATCACCGAGATCCTCGACATCGAGGACCTCGGCTTCTTCGAGAAGGGCAAGGGCGGCATCGCATCCCTCGAAGGGGAGACGTCACTCACGGGCCGCATCCCGGTCAACACCTCGGGCGGGCTGCTGGCAAAGGGTCACCCGATCGGCGCGACAGGGATCGCTCAGCTCACCGAGTGTTGGTGGCAGCTCCGCGGGGATGCCGGCGGCCGGCAGGTCGAGATGCGCAACGGCTTCGCCCTCCAGCACAACGTGGGCGGCCGCGGTTCGGGCGTGAGCGTCGTCAACATCCTCACGAACAACTCATGACCGCTTCTCCGCACCTGAACGTGGAGACCGGCGACGACGGGGTGTGTCGGATCACGCTCGACCGACCCGAGGCGAAGCACGCGCTGACCGTCGCCATGCGCGATGGCATCGTCGACGCGATCCGGGCCGGTCGTGCCGACCCCAAGGTGCGCGCCTTCCTGATCCGCGCCACCGGCGATGCGTTCTGCGCGGGCATGGACCTCGGCCCGGAAGGCGGTTCGACCGTCGCGCAGGCCGGCAAGCCCGGGTTCGATCCCCGCACCACCTCGGAGGCCCTCCGCGTGGGGGTGCAGACGTTCATCCGGGAACTGTGGGAACTCGACAAGCCGACCGTGGCCGCGGTCAACGGCGCTGCGGTCGGCCCGGGCGCGCACCTCGCGCTGGCCTGCGACTTCGTGCTCGTGGCTCCCGAGACCAAGTTCATCTGGTCGTTCCACAAATGGGGACTCGTCGTCGACGCCGGGGGTGCGTACCTGCTCCCCCGCCTCGTCGGCCTGCCCCGCGCCAAAGCAATGGTGCTGCTCGGCGACACGGTGCGGGGGGCCGACGCGGTCGACGCCGGCCTCGCCTTCCAGTGTCTCGACGATCCGGCTGCACTCGCCGCCGCCGCCGATGCGCTGGCGGTACGACTGGCCACGGGGCCGACGCGCGCCTTCGGCCTCTCGAAACGCCTGTTGAACGCGAGCTTCGAGACCGACCTCGCGTCGTCACTCGAACTCGAGGGCGCCTACCAGTCGCTCGCGACCGCGTCCGGTGACCTGGTCGAGGGCATGACCGCGTTTCGGGAGAAGCGGCCCGCCAAGTTCGAGGGTCGGTGAGGTGAGACTCGCCCGCGGTGCGGCCGGCATCATCGCTGCGGTGCTCGCGTGTGGCGCGACGGTCGTGGTCACCTCGACGCCCGCCGCAACTGCGGCACCGGAACCGTCCCTCGACCTCGCCCGGCCCCGCCTCGTCGCCGCCGGGACCGATCTCGATGTCGTGCGGGCCCGCCTCGACCGGGAGCCGTATCGCACGATCTTCGGCCGCATCGACGTTCACGCCCACGAGTCGGACGGCATCGCCGCCGACGACCACACCATCGAGTCGGAGCGCATCAAGACCAAGACCACGAAGGACCTGGCGTTC
>JBBQXR010000420.1:0-2839 GCA_038209455.1 Acidimicrobiia bacterium | reverse complement strand
AACACGTGGGTCCGGGGCATACGGACCCACCGTGTCGGTGCCCTCGCGCCAGCGTCGCGCCATGGAGCGCAGCACGAGGATGGTGGTCACGGCCACCGCGAGATAGACGACGAGTACGACGAGGAACGTGACCCACACGCCGGAGTCGGTCGTCACACCGCGCGGCACGCGCATGAAACCCTTCACGATCCAGGGTTGGCGTCCGACCTCGGTGACCACCCACCCGGCTTCGAGCGCGAGCACCGAGCCGAGGCCCGCGACGGTCGCCGCCCGCAGGAACCACTTGGTCTTCGGCAGGTTCCGCTTGCGCCACCACGTGATGCCGAACCACACGGAGAGCAATGCGAGCGCGGTCCCGAGGCCCACCATGAGATCCCACGCGATATGGACGACGTTGGCCTGGGCGAACGTCGGGCGGTCCCGTGCGCGTACAGCGCGCAGGCCCTGAACGCTCGTGTTCACCGAATAGCCGGAGAGCAACGACGCGACGTCGGGGATCTTGATGCCGCCGTGCAGGCGGCCGTGCGAGTCGAGATACCCGCCGAGGGTCTCGGGCACATGGTCACCGGTGCGGGTGACGAGCTCGATGGCGGCGAACTTGGTGGGGTCGTCGTGGTACACGGCCCGGGCCACGTAGTCGCCCACCACCATCTGGAGCGGTGCGGCGATCGCCGCGATGGTGAACGGGATGAGGAACCCGAGGCGGTGGTAGCGATCGCGCCGGCCACGGAGCATCGCGAACGCGTAGACCGACGCGATGAGGAACCCGCCGACGAGGTACGCGGCGATCAGCATGTGGATGGTCTCGTACGGGAACGCCCGGTTGAAGATCACCTTCAGCGGTTGGACCGAGACGACCTTGCCCGCGGCGTTCAGGCGGAACCCGGCGGGTTGGTTCATCCAGGCGTTGGCCGCGATGACCGCGGCCGTGCCCCCGATGCCGGAGAGGACGATCGGGACGCCCGACCACCAATGAGCCCGGGGCGAGAGTCGGTCCCACCCGTAGATGTAGATCGCGAGGAAGATCGCTTCGAGGAAGAAGAAGAGCCCCTCGATCGCGAACGGGATCCCGAACGCATCGCCGAACCGACCCATGAAGCGCGGCCACAACAACCCGAACTCGAAGGTCAGCACTGTGCCGGTGACCGCGCCGACCGCGAAGGTGACCGCGAGCACCTTGGACCAGCGGCGGGCGAGCAGCATCGCGTCGGCGTCGTCGTGCTTCATCGCCCGTCGCTCCGCTACGAGGATCATGAACGCCCACGCCACGCCGAGCGGCACGAGGATGATGTGGACCCCGAGGGTGAATGCCATTTGCGCCCGGGCCCACGGCAACGGATCGACGGCGAAGATCATCGGTTTCGAGTGTACGAGTGACCGGGTCCGACCGGAAGGTTCAGCCCGAGGATTGAGCGGCGAGGAGTACCTCGGCAACGGGTTCGAGGGCGGCGATCAGCTCCTCGACCTCGGCCGCCGCGAGACACTCGTACGGCGCGACGGCGAGGTCGTCGGTGAGCGCTTCGATGCGCGCCTTGGTCTCGGCGCCGGCTGCGGTGAACCCACCGTCCTCGGCGACGAGACCGCGGGCCTTCATCCCGTCGAGGAGCGCGACGAGTTGCGGCGAGGGGAGGTGGTGGATCCGGCCGAACTTCTCCGCCGGCATGCCCATCTCGAGCGCCATGAGGACGTGGGACTCGAGCCCGCCGATGCGCTCGGTCACCAGGGCCGCGATGTGCCCGTCGCCGCGGTGCTCGCGCAACAGCGAGGCCGCGTGGAAGAGCCGGGTCACGGGGTCCGATGGCATCGGGAGCGTCCGCAGCGCGGCGTACATCGGTCGTCCATCGGGCGTCGCACTGGTCGCGGCCGTGGCCAGCAGCTCCACCCCACGGGCGAACCCACGGTCGTCGACGAGCGGGCCGAGGATGTGACGCAGGGCTGCCGTACAGCCCTGCTGACGGGCGAGGATGGCGGAAGCCGGGGTGGTCGTGGCCCAGATCTTCGGGATATGGCGGGCCACCTCGCCCGGCGCGAAGTTGTAGAAGAGCGCGTGGACGACGTCGGCCGGAGCAGAGGCGCCGAGCGGTGCGGCTCGGCCGGCGAAATAGGCGTCCCAGTAGTTCGTGAACCCCAATGCGAACATCGCCTCGTTGGGCTCGTCGGCGGAATAGGGAATCACCCCGATCGGCTCGACGAGCTCGAACATGCGGCGCGCCAGTGGGTTCATACCCACCGACGCTACGCGGGCTCGATCAGTTGCGCCTCGAGGCGGGCCCGCAGCTCGGTCGGGATCGGCGTGGAGTCGTGGGTACCCGGTTGCACCGACACGTAGGTGATGGTGCCGACGCACACCGGGCGGTCGGCGACCGTGGCCGTGTAGCGAACGTCGAACGACTTGGTACCGAGCCGAGCGGTCGCCACTGCGATGTCGACGAGTTCGTCGAAGCCGGCCGGGCCGCTCCACTCGAGGTTCGCCTTCACCAACATCACGTCGAAGTCCTCGAAGAACGCGACCGATGCCTCGTAGCCGAGGTGACCGAACCAGCGGGTGCAGGCCTCGTCGAAGTACGTGAGCCAGTGGGCGTTGAAGACCACGCCCTGCATGTCGACCTCGGCGTAGCGCGGTCGGACCGTGTGGACGAACGGCATGTCAGCTGCGGAGTTCGGCGTGGTGCACCTTCACCACGGAGTCAATGCACCGTTGCCAGACTTTGATGAGTTCCGCGTCGGTGAGGGTCCGGTCGGGAGCCCGGAACCGCAACGCGAACGTGAGGCTCCGCCGGCCCGCACCCAGGGCATCGGACCGGAACTCGTCGAAGACCCGGACGTCTTCCAGGAGTTC
>JBBQXR010000419.1:0-2841 GCA_038209455.1 Acidimicrobiia bacterium | reverse complement strand
CCTCGTCCCAGTCGGCGTCCGGCGTCGTCGGATCGGCGAACCCGGCCGGCACGTGGGCAGGCGTGTCGACCAACCGGAACCGCCACCGGCCGTCGAGACTCCGGACCCACGGGTTCTTCGCGCCGGGTTCCCGTGCCGTGGCGACGTCGGGCGCGGGATGGGTCGCGGCGCGCATCGGCAACCGCCCGACGTGGGTGATCTCGGGCTTCTCCCACGCGGCGAGGGCGATCAACGGGTCAAGAAGGCTCACGAGGCGGAGACACTACGGTGCCGGGGTGCATTTCGGCATCACGATGTTCGCGACGGACCAGACCATGGACACCTCGGACCTCGCACGCGAAGCCGAGGCGCGCGGGTTCCACTCGCTCTACCTGCCCGAGCACACCCACATCCCGACCTCACGTCGCACACCACCACCCACCGGTGGCGACACGTTGGCCGAGGAGTACAAGCGCACGCTCGATCCACTGGTAGCGCTCGCGGCCGCCGCGGCAGTGACCGACCGGATCCTGCTCGGCACCGGCATCTGCGTTGTCGCACAACGCGAACCGATCGTCACCGCGAAGGCGGTCGCCACCCTCGACCGCATCGCCGATGGTCGCTTCGTCTTCGGGGTCGGCTTCGGTTGGAACGCCGACGAGATCGAACACCACGGCGTCGCCATGAAGGACCGTCGCGACGTCGCCCGCGAGCACGTGCTCGCTATGCGCGCGCTGTGGCGGGACGAGACGGCCGAGTTCCACGGTGAGTTCGTCGACTTCTCGCCGTCCTGGTCGTGGCCCAAACCGGTCCAACCCGACGGACCACCCGTCCTCATCGGGGGCGCGGCCGGGCCGAAGATGTTCGCCCACATCGCGGAGTACGCCGACGGCTGGATCCCGATCGGCGGCGCGGGCATCCGCGCTGCGCTCCAGGATCTCCGGCGCGCCTGCGACGAGGTGGACCGCGACGCCGATGCGATGCGCATCGTCCCGTTCGGCACCGTCCCGGCTCCGGGCAAGCTCGACTACTACTCCGCGCTCGGGATCCGCGAGATCGTGCTCCGCATCCCGGGCGGCACCCGCGAGGCGGTGCTCCCGATCCTCGACGGGTACGCCCTCCTCATCGCCGACTGACCAGCCCGGGCGTAGGGTGCGCCCGTGACTCCCCCTGCGATCGTCGAAGTCGTCGTCGCCGACGAACCCGAGGCGTGGCGCGCGGCGGGGTTCACGGTCGAAGCCGACGTCGCGCACGTCGGTTCGATTGCGATCCGACTCGCCGGCCGAGCGGGAAACGACCAGGGCATCAGCAGTTGGGTGTGGTCCGATCTCGACGGCGACGGTCCGATCGACGGTCTCGCCACCGTCGACGGCCCCCGGACCAGCGTGATGCCCGCATCGCACCTCAACGGCGTCACCATTCTCGATCACATCGTGGTGGTCACTCCGGATCTCGAACGCACGGTGCCCGCCTTCGAGGCGCGCAAACTGGAGGTGCGTCGAGTCCGCCACACCGACCAGTACGGACCCGCGTTCCGCCAGGTGTTCTTCCGTGGCGGCGAGACCATCATCGAGATCATCGGTCCCGACGAGGCCGCACCCGACGACGACCGCGACGCACATTTCTACGGCCTCGCGTTCACTGTCGCCGACCTCGACGCGACCGCCGCCGAACTCGAGGACGGACTCGGTGGGATCAAGGACGCGGTCCAAGACGGCCGCCGCATCGCCACCCTGCGCCACCCGCGCTACGACATCTCCGTCCCGATCGCATTCATGAGCGCGTAGCGGTCGAAGCCGACCGCGGCCACGATCACCGCGTGAAGGTGAAGAGTCGTGCGGTCGACTCGAGTGTGACCGGCTTTGCGTCCGCCGCGAGTTGAGCGACGCCGACGCCGTAGCCGTTCGGCTCGCTGTCGTAGGCCACCTCGGTACACGACTGGTCGCGGAACATCGTGCGGATCGCCTCGCGCAGGTCGGGAGCGAAAGCACCGCGCGTCCAGATCACGAAGCCGCCGGGACGGACGAGTGACGGAACCGCGCCGACCGTCGCTCGGATGTCTGCCTCGGTGATGTTGCCGAAGATGCCGCACAGCAGCAGCAGGTCCACCGGCACCATGTCCACGATCGTGGCGATCTTGCCGGCATCCTCTTCGCGGACGACGACTGCATCCTCGAGTCCCGCTGGCGTCGCCCGGTCCCTGGCCCCGGCCGCGAGGTCGGGGTCGAACTCCACGAGCATGACCGAAACGTCGTTGCGCCGCCCGTGGCCGGCCACGACGGGCAGCACATCGCGCCCGTCGCCGGCACACAGGCTGACGATGCGGATCGGTCCCGCCGACAGCTGATCCAGCGCCGACGCGACTCCGCGCTGCACCGCAGTCAACCGCTGGGAAAGCGGCGAGTCGGGATCGTCATCGCCACGGTGCCAAGCGACCCAATCGGTATGCCCTTCGGTCGGCTGCACCTCGCCTGCCGCAGGATCGCGCGGTGCCGGGAGTGCACCGAGCGCTCCCTCTCCCGGCCCAAGATCCATGGAAGCAGTCTGGCCGCGCTTCGAGCGCGCGTGGACGGGTTAGGTGACTTCGGTGCCGTTGGGGCGGTAGACGCGGAACTGGTTGTTCTCGAAGGTGACGGTCCATCCGGGTTGATGGACGACGTCGTGATGATGGTCGCAGATCAACGCCAAGTTCCAGAGTTCGGTCGGCCCGCCGTGTTGCCAGTGGATGATGTGGTGGGCCTGACACCATCCGGTGGGTTGTCGACATCCCGGATATCGACAACGGTCGTCTCGGACCACGAGCGCCCGCCGGATCGCCGGGGACACCGTGCGAGCTTGGCGACCGACATCGATCGGGAGCCT
>JBBQXR010000418.1:0-2853 GCA_038209455.1 Acidimicrobiia bacterium | reverse complement strand
TTCAGGGGTTTGCCGCCGGTTTTCACCCCGCGTTCCACGGGACCTTCCTCCCCGGTCGCCGGACGTCCGGCGCGTACCGCCGGCCGGCCCTCGCGGGCTCCTCAGGCGTCGTCGGCCGCGGCCGGGCCGGACTCGCCCGGCGACCGGTTCGCGACCACCGAGACCTCGATCACGCCGGCCTCGGGAACCCGCTCGCCGAGGGCCTGGACCAGGCCGTCGGCGAGGTACCGGAACTGGCCCGCCCACGCCGGATCGTCGACCACCACCCGCAGGACGCCCGACCGGAGATGCGAGGGCACGCTGTGGTCAGCCAGTGCCGCGCCCACCAACTCGGGCCAACTGTCGCGGATCAGCTCGAAGTACCCCGGCGCTGGGGTCCCCAACTCGCGCCGCACGTGGCGGAGTGCATCCGAGACCGGACGGGGTCGGTCGCGCTCGTTCACACAACCGCGCCGTGGTCGATCTCGATCCAGGTCGACGGACGGATCCCCGCGGGCAGCGCGCCCGCGGTCGTGATCAGGGTCTGGGTCGCCGGCAGGTGCTCCACCAGTGCCGTCGAGCGCTGCTCGTCGAGCTCACTGAAGACGTCGTCGAGGAGAAGGACCGGTTCGGTGCCAGTGGTCTCGGCCACCACCCGGTGTCCGGCGAGTCGCAGTCCGAGGGCCAGTGTCCGTTGCTCGCCTTGCGACGCGTGATGACGCGCGTCGAGTCCGTCGAGGGTGAGCCCCCAGTCGTCGCGGTGGGGGCCCACCAGGGTGACGCCGCGATCCTCTTCGCGCTTGCGCAGACGCGCGAGTGCGTCGGTCAACGCGCTCGCGATGTCGTCGCGCGCAAGTTCGCCGTCGTGCCACTCCGGTTCGTAGCGCGTCGCGAAGCCCGGCGCGGTACCCGCGAGTGACGAGTACGCGCGCTCGGTCTCCGGTGAGAGGCGCGCGATCATGTCGAGCCGACCGCCGACGAGTGCACTGCCGGTGTCCACCAGACGCGCGTCCAGCACGTCGCGGGTCCGGCGATCGTCAGTGTCACGGATGCCCGCGCGCAGCAACGCGTTGCGCTGCTTCACCACGCGTTCGTAGTCGGTGATGATCGCGGCAAATCGCGGTGACGACGCGACGAGAAGATCATCGACGACCTCACGTCGGCCGGCAGGCCCACCCTTCACCAAGGCGAGGTCGTCGGGCGCGAACACCGTCACGCGGAGATGCTCCGCGAGGTCGCGGCGGCGCGACACCGACTGCTTGTTGACCATGATCCGGTTGCGGCCGACGGACTGGATCGCGACCTCGATCAGCGCGACGCGATCGGGGTGGATCACCTCGGCCCTGATGATCGCGGTCTCGGTGCCGGCGCGTACCAACGCCCGGTCCGGCACGCCGCGCATCGAACGCCCGGAGGCCAGCCAGGCCACCGCTTCGAGCAGGCTCGTCTTCCCGTGTCCGTTGCGGCCGGTGATCACCGTCGCACCAGGATCGAGTTCGAGGGCGACCTGTTCGTAACACCGGAAGTCGGTCAGCCAGAGTCGCCCCAGGTGCACGTCAGCTGATGCGGACCGGCATCAACAGGTACATGAACTCCGGGTGCTCGGCGCTGCGCAACGTGGCCGGCTTCAGCGGGTCCATGCTCTCGAGCACCGCCTCCTCGCCGTTGATTGCCAACAGTCCGTCGAGAAGGAACTGCGGGTTGAACGCAACCGTGAGATCCGATCCCTCGAACTTCGCGTCGATCACTTCGGCCGCGTCGGCGCGCTCCTGCGCGGTGGCCGACAACTCGAGACCCGAGGCACTCATCGCGAGGCGCACCGGAGTTCCCTCACGACCTTCGCCGACGATCTGCATCAGGCGCACGGCCTCCTCGAGGATCGCTCGTGACACCGTGAGCTTGTTCGGGTATCCGCTCGGGATCAGCTGCTCGTAACTCGGGAAGTCACCTTCGATGAGCCGCGTGGTGACCGAACGCGACTCGTTGGCGAAGCGCACCTCGCGATCGCCGAGCGTCACCTCGATCTGGCCGGATGAGAACACGCGTTGCACTTCGTTGAGCCCGCGTGCACCGACGAGCACCTTCTGCCCTTCGCTCAACATCCCGACGCCGTCGAGGTCACGCACACCGAGCCGATAAGAGTCGGTCGCGACGAGACGGATCCCGGTGGCTGTCGCCATGATGAGCACACCCGTGAGGATCGGCCGGGCGTCGTCGCGGGACGCCGCCGGGATCACCTGACGCAGTGCCTCGGCAAGGGGTTCGGCATCGACGCTCACGGTCGTGCCCTCGGTCGGGTTCACCCGCGGGAACTCGTCCGCCGGCAACAGCCGCACGCTGGCGCGGGCCGGCCCCGAGGAGATCCGAGCGTCGTCGCCCTCGACCTCGAAGGTGACGGTGCCGGCCTTCAGGCGCGTGGCCAAGCCATCGAAGAGCTTCGCCGGGACGACGGCCTGACCAGGTTCGTCCACCTGAGCCGGGATCGTGACCCGGATCGTCAGATCGAGGTCCGAGCCGACGAGTTCCACCGTTCCCTTGTCGGCGGTCACGTGGACCCCCGACAGCACCGGGAGCGCACCGCTACGAACCGCGATCGCCCGCTGTGCGGTACCGATCGCGTCAGCCAAGGTGTCACGCTCACACCGGAACTTCACTGTCCACCTCCGAGATACGAAAAGAATTGGTTTTCTAGTACTTGTAGTAGAGGGTGTGGATTGTGGATCACGCGCCGTATGCGCAGGTGGGATGGTCTTTGGTTGTCCACTCGTTCATCCACCGGTTTCCACCGTCCGAAAATCACACCTTTGTCGTTTCCGCGAGTTTCCCACCGCGGGCCGAAGATATCCCCAACGCTCCACAGGGTTATCCACCGGT
>JBBQXR010000417.1:0-2856 GCA_038209455.1 Acidimicrobiia bacterium | reverse complement strand
CCGCGGCGAGGACAAGCTCGCCGAGCAACTACGCACACGCACGCTGACGCTGGCCGAGCAGTCAGGCTTCGCCGAGTACTTCTCCCCCCTCGACGGCGAGGCGCTCGGCGCCGAGCCCTTCTCGTGGACCGCAGCACTCGTGCTCGCCCTGCTTAGGCGATAGGTGTGCAACTTACGATGGTCGTTTACGCGAGTTCTTTGGTTTTCTGTCGTAGTCGTTCGTAGGGTCTGTCCACCGAGAGCGCCGTGGGGACGGGTCGAGGTTGTAGAAGTTCTCCCATTCCTGGCTTGCCCTTTCAAGAGCTCCGTGTCGTCGATCACGACGCCGTGGAGCATCCGGTAGAACGCCTCGCCGTCGATGCGATGCGATCGTTCGATGTCCCGTTGAGGCGGGGTGTGGCCGGCTGGATGTAGATGTAGACGTGGCGATGTCGACGCCGTCGTAGCGCTTCCGCCCTCGCCACCTTGGTCGCGGAACGCAAGGACTGATCACCGACCACACGCCGCTCCGCGCAGAACGCGCTCCAAGCGAACCGAACGCCGTCCCAGAACGAGCGCCCCAATATCCCGAGTCGCGAGTGCCCCGGGACGTAACCGTTCATGAACGTGTACCAGGCCGATTGGAAGTTCGTGCTCAGCACGTCGACGTCGGCATCGTGCACGTCGGTGACGTGGAGCACGTTGATGAACGAGTCGAGGGTGGCCGGGCCGCATTCCCTGATCCCTGCCCGGGTCGTAGGAGGAACTCCGGCTCAACTGGCCCGAGAGCGAAGACGGAAAGGGGCCAGGTGCCCGGGAGCCCGGCCGCAACCGTCGACTCCGTCCACGAGGTGACAGCACGGCCGGTCACGGCGCCCAACGCATCCAAGCAGTCTTCCCGCACACGTAATGCGAGGCCGTTTGATAGGCAGTGATGGGCGGCCAGTCGACGCAGCGACGCTGACGTTACGCCCCACCAGCGCGCGTCGGCTTTCGAGACGAATCGGCTCCGGCCACGGGAAACACGGCCCGCTTTCCTGGACGAGCGAAGCGGACCGGTTTCTCCGTGGATGCATTTCTGAGGCGTGCGACCACCGGACAGGAATGCTCCTACAGACATCTCGGGCCGAATCAGCGCGGTGAGCGCGTCCAATCCGAGGCCGGGGCAGATTCTGCGGTGGAGGCGGGACGGTGCGCTCACCGAGGTCGGATGAACGGCACGCAGACCAGCCTCGCCGGGCCCGTCAGAGTCGGTGGAGGCTGTGCGACGGCGAGTTGGGATTGTCGTGCCGCCCACGGCGGGTCGCGTGCGACGCCGCCCCTGGGCCAGCACTCCCGCACGGTGCGGCACCAACCGCGCTTCGGAAAACTCAACGGCGGTCGGACGCGACGGGGGATCCTGACCACATCCGATGTACAACGGGGTACCGAAAATGGGTCCCAAGCCCAAGAGGTGTGCGATGAGCCTGATCTTGTGGATTGTCGTCGGCTGCCTGTTGGTCCTCGCCATCATCATGCTGGCGGGGATGCGTCGTCGCCGTCAACGCGGGTCGTCTCGTCGTTCCCAGCGGTGGCGGAGCTACGGCGGACCTGGGTGACAGCGGGAACGATGCGAATAGCTGTGGGGTGTACCTACGGGGGTGTGGGTCCGGACGGTCCTGGGTAATCGACCCACGTCGACGGTCGATGTCACTGCGTCGTCGACGACATGACGTCACCCGAGAAGGTCTGCAGCAGCCGATGCCCCTGGAGAAGCGAGCGTCCGAACAGCTCGATCATGTCGCCGTGACGTTCCGCATTCCTGGCGAAGTGGGGGCGACATCCGTCGACGTGGTCGGTGAGTTCACCGACTGGAAGCTGGTCGCGATGCAAACCGACGATGACGGAGGCTGGTCGGCCGGGGTCGATCTGGAGGCCGGTCGGGCGTATCGCTTCCGGTATCTCCTCGACGGAAACCGCTGGGAGAACGACTGGGCCGCGGACGGCTACGTGCCCAACGATTTTGGCGGCGAAGACTCGGTGGTCGATGTCCGATAGCCCGACCCGCACGGCGCTTCGAACGGCGCGCCGGTCAGCGAGACAAACAATCCGTCGCGGTTGCGATCACCGGGATCGGCCGGTCGCCGCGCCATGTCATGATGCGCCCGTGCGCGCGATCACGGTGACGCCCGGTGTTGCGGGTTCGGCTCGGCTCGATGACGTCGCCGAGCCGCCCAGTGCGGATGGTCCGGTTCTGGTCGAGACGATGGCGATCGGTGTGTGCGGCACCGACGCCGAGATCGTCGCTGGTGCATACGGCACCGCGCCCGCCGGTTCGGATCGGCTGGTGATCGGTCACGAATCGTTGGGTCGCATCGTCGAAACCCCACCAGACGCGGGTCTGAAGGCAGGTGATCTGGTGGTCGGGATCGTGCGGCGACCCGACCCTGTCCCGTGTGCGAACTGCGCGGTCGGCGAGTGGGACATGTGCCGGAACGGCCAATACACCGAACGCGGCATCAAAGGCAGAGACGGATACGGCTCAGAGCGGTATCGGATCCGGCCCGAGTTTGCCGTCAAAGTCGATGCCGCTCTGGACCGGGTCGGTGTACTCCTCGAACCGACGAGCGTCGTCGCCAAAGCCTGGGAACATGTCGAACGCATCGGCCACCGAGCCGTATGGCAGCCCCGCACGGTTGTTGTGACCGGTGCAGGACCGATCGGGTTGTTGGCCGCGTTGCTCGGCGTGCAACGCGGTCTGGACGTGCACGTTTTCGATCAGGTGACCGATGGACCGAAACCCACCCTCGTCACCGACCTCGGCGCCCACTACCACGCCGACAACCTCACCCGCGTGGCGGCGTCAGCCGATGTCGTGATCGAATGCACCGGCGTCTC
>JBBQXR010000416.1:0-2876 GCA_038209455.1 Acidimicrobiia bacterium | reverse complement strand
GTGGTCGAAGCGACGGGCGGAGACGATCGGCGCGAGGGCGCGCCGAATCGATCCGCAGTGAGGAGATACGGGGTGGTGCAGACCGGGTCGGATGGATCCCGCCGGTCGGTCAGGTGATGGCGGCGACAACACCCGTGAGCCCGGAGACCGGTACTGCCGGGCTCAGGGTCACGTCGACGCGAGTAGCCGTCACCGGGGCCGTGACCGACGCCAATGAGGCGTTGGCGGCATCGCGCAGGGTGACCGACAACGTGCGGCCGCGACACGCAGCGGCGATACCGCGAACGCTGACGAGGCTGACGGTGAACGCGTGGAGTGCCGGGTTGAACGTGGTCGGCCCGTAGAGGACTCTCACTCCGTTGCCGTCGCAACTGGCGACGACGCCACGGTCGGCGCCGATCGCGCGACCGCCCAGTCCGCCGAGGGTGGCGGCAGACGCGCCGGTCACGAAGACGAACGCGAGGGCAACGAGCGCAGCCGTGTGGCGGCGGTGCGAACGGCGTGGCCGCTCGCTGGTCGCTGATGCCTCATGGTGCAGTGCTTCGGACTGGTCCATCACCTTGCGCTTTCCGGGGGGTGACCTTCTGTCGGCCGCTCGCGGTGCCACCTTGACCGGCACCTCTGTTCACTCCCGGGGTGCGTGCGGCTCCTGCCCGCTCGTGCCGTGACGGCCGGCACCCGCCACGAACCGGTTCACCGCCAAATCGGGCGAACGGAGCACTTCGCGACCTTTGCGAAGTTCCTCGAGCAACGCCGCGTCGATCGGCAGCGACCACTGCTCATGGGCCGAACGCCGATCGGCCCGGAGGCAGGCCTGTGGGTGAGCCGCCAATGCTTGGGCCAGATGCCGAGCGTGGGTCAGCGCGGTTCCCGGCGGTACGACCCGGTTCGCGAGACCGATCGCGAGCGACTCGTCCGCGCCGACTTCACGGCCGGTGAGGATCAGGTCGAGCGCGCGCGACTGTCCGATCAGCCGGGGAAGTCGCACCGTGCCGCCGTCGATGAGCGGCACCCCCCACCGCCGGCAGAACACGCCGAACGTGGCGTCGCTCGCCATCACCCGCAAGTCGCACCAGATCGCGAGTTCGAGTCCGCCGGCGACGGCGTACCCCTCGACGGCCGCGATCACCGGCTTGGTGAGCATCATCCGCGTCGGCCCCATCGGTCCGTCGCCCTGCGTGCTCACCGAGTTCGCCCGAGGCGTGTCGAATGCCTTGAGATCGGCACCGGCGCAGAACGTGTTCCCCGCGCCGGTGAGGATCGCGACCCTTGCGTCGGAGTCGGTGTCGAACGCGCGGAAGGCCTCCGCGAGCGCGGCCGCGGTCGGGCGATCGACGGCATTGCGGGCGTCCGGGCGGTCGATGGTGACCACCGTGACGAAGCCGGTGCGCTCTACTCGGACGCTCACGGGAGATCGCGGATCCCGAGCAGGTGACCGACCTCGTTCACCGACGCCACCGAACGCAGCCCGCTCGCGTTGGCGCGGACCCGGGAGATGGAGGTGTAGGCCGGATCGAACCAGAGCGGCGTCGCAATGCCGAGGACCGACCCGAGGTACGTGTTCACCACACCGCCGTGGCACACGATCACGACGTTCCGGCCCGGATGCCCGGCCACCAGCGCGTCCATCTGGGCGACGATGCGCGCGCGGAACTCGTCGGGTGGTTCGCCCCCGAAGCTCTCCCAATCACCGCTGACCATCGCGTCCCATCGCGGATCCTTCGCGGCTTTGAGTTCCTCGACGGGGATATAGCTGTCGGAATCGGAGTCGTACTCGCGCAGGCCGTCGATGATCTCGACGTCGAGTCCGAAGGCCGTCGCGAGTGGCGCGGCGGTCTGGTGCGCGCGTGCGAGTGGGGAACTCACGACATGATCGACCCGCTCGCCGACGAGCCACCGCGCGAGTCGCTCGGCCTGGACGCGTCCTCGCTCGGTCAGGTCCGGATCGACCGGGCCGCCGCCACCCTCCTCGGCCGTGATCCGCACCGGCTCGGCGTGGCGCACGAGCACCAGTTCCATCAGTCCGGCCCCAGTGGGAAGCCGAGGTGGCCGGCGAGTTCGTCGAGCGCGCCGACCGGATCGAGCACCTTGATCGTCGTCATTCCCATCGCTCGTGCCGGCTTGAGGTTCACACCCAGATCGTCGAGGAAGACGCATTCGTCGGGGGTCACGGCGAGTCGATCGCACACCAGGGAGTAGATCGCGGGATCCGGTTTGCGGATGCCCTCGACTGCGGACTCGACGATGGTGTCGAACGGAAGCGCATGCTGATCGCCGTTGCTGCGCTCGCCACTCGCCGCCCAGTTGTTGGTGAGCGCACCGACTCGCAGCCCTTCGGCGCGGATGCGCCCGATCGCGATCACCATCTCTGCACGCGGGCCGAAGTTCGCGGTGATGGAGCCCATCAGTCGCGCCGCGTCGACCGTACCGCCGGCGGCGGTGCACTCCGCCTCGAAGGTCGTGCAGAACGTGGCGAAGTCGACATCGGACCGCTCGAAGCGGGCCCAGGCGCCGTCGTCGGCGCTGGCCGCAACCACCTGCCGGATGAACCGCTCAGGGAGTCCCTCGGCGCGTTCATACTCGTCGAAGGCATCGAAAGGGGAGGGGAACACCACTCCACCGAGATCGAAGATCACCGCTCGATACGCCATTGACGGCGCACCGTAGCGGAGGTCACCCAACGTCCGGCGTGGTCGTGAGGACGCGGGACGGCCGCCGTTCTTCCCGTTCGTGGCGGGAGCAACGGCGGCCGGACTGTTGTGGCGGGTTACTGGTGGCCGCCACCACCATGACCGTCGTGTCCGCTGACGTCGGCGCCACCGCTCGCATCGTGGCCCGACTGATCCCCCACCGCGCCGCTGGCGTCCTGGCCCGAG
>JBBQXR010000415.1:0-2892 GCA_038209455.1 Acidimicrobiia bacterium | reverse complement strand
TTCGAATCCCACACTTCGGTCATGATCCGTTCGCGCGTCACGGCGATGCCGGCCGACTCCGCAAGGAACACGAGCAACTCGTACTCCCGCGCCCGGAGTTCGATCTCCTCGCCGGCCACGTACACCCGGCGAGCATCCCGGTCAATCACCACGTCGCCGATCTCGATCCGCGCGGGCGTCGAGACCGCCGAGGACCGACGGAGATGGGCGCGCACCCGCGCGAGCAACTCGCCCAGGCGGAACGGTTTGGTCACATAGTCGTTGGCGCCCGCGTCGAGTCCGAGCACGACGTCGATCTCGCTGTGGCGGGCAGTGAGAATCACGATGGGCAGCGAGGCGTCGAGGGCACGGAGACGGCGACACACCTCGACGCCGTCGAGATCCGGCAACCCGAGGTCGAGCAGGACCAGGTCCGGTCGCTCGGTCACCGAACTGGCGAGGGCCTGGTTCCCCGATGCCGTGAGATCGACCCGGAACCCCTGCGCCGTCAACGCACCGACCAGCGCTCTGCCGATCGCCTCGTCGTCCTCTACCACCAGGATCGTCGGCTCGGCCACACCCCCACGATACGAGTGGTGGCGTCCTTGATTCGGCGCCCACAGAGAATTTGCCCCTGGTTGACCGAACTTCGGGGGTCGCGTGACTCGGGCATTCGTACCGTCAGACCAACGACAAGGAGACGGTCATGGCAGCGACGATGCAAGTCACGGACGAGGTCCAGCCCACGCGGCTGTTGGAAGTGTTCCCTTCGAACACCATCGGGCGGGTGCTCGTGGTGGTGCCCACCTATTGCGAAGCGGAGAACATCGAGACGGTCGTCACGCGGATCCGCCAGTCGTGTGCGGTCGCCGAGGTGTTGGTCGTCGATGACAACAGCCCGGACGGCACCGGCTCGATCGCCGAGGAACTCGCGGCGCGCTTCGAGTGGGTCCACCTCCTGGCCCGCCCCGCGAAGTCCGGCCTCGGCGCGGCGTATCGCGATGGATTCGCGTGGGGTCTCTCACGCGGATACGACGTGCTCGTCGAGATGGACGCCGACCTGTCACACGATCCAGCGGCACTTCCGAAGTTGCTCGCCGCCATCGAACGGGGTGCCGACCTCGCGATCGGGTCACGATACGTTCCCGGCGCGTCGATCCCGCAGTGGACCGTCGGTCGCCGGGCGCTCTCCCGTTACGGCAACCGGTACGCCGCCTTCATGCTCCGACTCGACGCCGCCGACCTCACGTCGGGCTACCGAGCGTTCACCGCGACCGCGCTGCGCGCGGCCGACTACGCGTCCACGGAGGCCGACGGGTACGCGTTCCAGATCGAGCTCGCCCGCCGGGTGGCCCGTGCCCGCCGGCTGATCCGCGAGGTCCCGATCACGTTCGGCGACCGCGCGCACGGTGAATCCAAGATGTCGATGCGGATCAGCGGCGAGGCGCTCCTGCTGGTCACGTGGTGGGGACTGCGGGACCGCGTCCAGCACCTCAAGCTCCGGCGCAGATGACCGCCACCCTCGATCCAACCCTTCCCACCCGATCGGAACCCGGCCCGGAGACCGCACCCGCGCCCCCGCCGCGCGCCTCGGTGCGGGTCCCGATCGTGCCCCTGGCACTGGTCGCCCTGGTTGCCATCGGCACCTGGCTCCGGCTCACCGGACTCGGTAGCGCTCGGCTCGGCTACGACGAGTCGTTCACCGCGATGGCCGGCCGGCTCCCGATCGGCAAGATGTTCACCTACCTCAGCCTGCACGACTCCCACCCACCGCTCGACTATCTCCTGCATCTCCCACTCGCGCGCTTGGGTGTCTCGGAGTTCTGGTTCCGGCTTCCCTCGGCGATCTGTTCGATTGCCGCGCTGGCACTGTTCGCCTGGTGGGTCCGGCGCTGGGGACGCGTCGGCGTGCTCGCCACCGCCCTCATGGCGATCAGCTCGTTCGAGATCATGCACGGGCGCAGCGCCCGGATGTACGCGGAGACGGAACTCTTCGGTGTCGTGATCGCCATGATCGCGTTGGCGTGGATCGTCCAACCCCGACGCCGGCTCGCCATCGGGCTGGGCGTGATGGTGTTCCTCGCGATGATGACCCACGTCTCGATCTTCCTGCTCGTGCCCGGGTTGCTCCTGCTGCCCGGCCGGCGGACCGACGTCGACGCGTGGTGGTGGCGGGGCGCGATCGTCGCCGCCGGTGTCGCCTGGGCTGCGCTCTGGGGGCCCGCGTTCTTGGTGCAGTCCCGCGGCGGTCACTCGGCCTGGATTCCGTCGACGACCATTCATACGCTCACGACCGCCGTCAGCCACCTGGTCACCACGTTGCCGCAACTCGAATGGGTGACTGCTGCTGCGATCGTGGTCGGCGGTATCCTCGTCGTCCGACGGAACCAGCCGTTGGGCAAGCTCTGGCTTGCCGGGTTCGCGCTGCCGATCGCGTTGGCCGCCTTGGCGGGCCTCTTCGAGCCCGTCGTCCTCGACCGGACCTTCACCCTCTTTGCTTGGGCACCGATCGTTGCGGTGGCGTTCGCGATCGATGCGATGCTCCGCCGAACGGTCGTCGTCGGCGCCACTGTCGCGGTGGTGGCCGCAATCACGCTGATGCCCTCGGCGATCGCCACGGCCCAGGCCCCCACCGGGCCGAACTCCCCGCTGCGCGCGATCGAACTTCGGGTCCGGCCGGGCGACGTGGTCGCGGTCATCCCCCGCAGCAAGGCGCCGGAGCTGGCATGGTCCTTGGGCGTACGCCACCACTCGGACTACAAGACGGTCCGGGTGCCGAGCATGACGAACGCCTACGGGTTCCAGTACCGCGGCGACGATCCTTCCGGTCGACTGATCCTGCTCGACTGGCGGCATCGGAACCCGCCGCCGTCGACCCGACCGTGCGGCACCCCCTGGGGCCACGGTCGCACC
>JBBQXR010000414.1:0-2892 GCA_038209455.1 Acidimicrobiia bacterium | reverse complement strand
GACTTCGGTGCGAGCCACCCGGACGACACGCCGACCGAGATCCAGCTCTGGCCCGAACACTTCGACCTCGCCCTCGACCTCGGTCCGGAGGCCGGGCGGGCAAACTACGGCGCGTCCCCCGGCGACGGTGGGCACCAGCTGCCCTACCTCTACGTGGGGCCGTGGGACGCGGACGACAACCCGTTCTGGGATCAGGGCAGCTACGCCCGCCTCGGCGTCGAGGACCTCTGGGCCGATCCGGATCCGGCCGCCCGCGCCGCCAAATTCTTCGCGGAAGGGTACGCCGCCGCAAACTCTTGACAGTCTTACTGACATTTGTTTAGGGTCGACGCATGACGAGCGCGGCGAGGGACAGCGCAGCGGGCGCAGCGGGCGGGGCCGTCGACCGGCGTCGTCTCCGCACCGAACGCGGCCGTCAACTCGTGGTCGACGCGCTCCTCGCCTACTACGACGAAGGCGACGCCGAGCCCGGCGCGGCCAAGATCGCGGCCCGGGCCGGCGTCTCCGAGCGGACCGTCTTCCGTTACTTCGACGACCTCGACTCGCTGGCCGCCGCTGCGATCGAATCGCAGGTCGCGCGCGTCGGCCCGACGTTCGCCGCACCGCGCGCCGGTGGGACGCTCGAGCAGCGCGTCGCCGCGCTCGTCGCCCAGCGCGCCCGTATCTACGACGCCACCGCAGTGGCCACCCGCGCAGCCTGGCGCTTCGCCGCGCAGTCCGACACCATCACCCAGGCGATCACCTTCCGGCGCACGCTCCTGCACGACCAACTCGCCGAACTGTTCGCGCCCGAACTCGCAGCGCTGCCGACGCGCGTCCGCTCCGAGATGCTCGACGCGATCGACGCGGCGGCGAGCCTCGAAACCATGGACCAACTCCGGACGGTCGCCGGCCACACCGCGCGGCGCGCCGAAGCCATCGTCACGCGCCTCCTGCTCTCCCTGTTCTCCGACTGAATCCGAGGAATGACCATGACCGACCACGTCAGCCCCGTCGACGAACGGCTCGTGGCCGTCGCGGCCCACCCCCACGCCGATGACCAGCCCGTCGTCATGCTCAACCTCAACCGGTATCACGAACGGGCGCAGTACCCGGCGGGCACGACCGGCATCGACACCGACGTCAGTGGACGCGAGGCGTACCTGCGCTATGGCGTCGTCGCCTACGCCGCGATCCAGTCCGTCGGTGGCGAGATCCTCTGGGCGACCGACGCCGCGGAGACCGTGATCGGCTGCGACCACGACCGCTACGACGAGGTCGTCGTGGTCTGGTACCCGAGCCGGAACGCGTTCCTCGGACTCGCGGGGTACCCCGGTTACATGGAGGCCCACACCCATCGGGAGGCCGCGATCGAGCAGGCCACACTCATCGCCACTCGCGGCGAGGCGACCCCGGTCCTGACCCAACCGTTCGCCCGATGAAGGTCACGCTGCTCGGCACCGGGTCGCCGATTCCGGACGCGAACCGCGCCGGTCCATCGACGCTCGTCCAGGCCGGTTCGCTGAACCTGCTGTTCGACTGCGGTCGCGGAGTGCTCATGCGCCTGGCGGGTGCGGGCCTGTTCCCCGGCATGCTCCACCACGTGATCCTCACGCACCTCCACTCGGACCACACCACCGACTTCAACGACCTCGTCACCACCCGCTGGGCGATGTCGCCGGTCCGCAACCCGCTCTCGGTGATCGGCCCTCCGGGCACCGCGGCGTACGTGGACCGTGTGTTGCACATGCTCTCGGACGACATCCGGTACCGGCGAGATCACCACGACGACCTCGACTGGGATCCACCGTGCGAGGTGGGCGAGATCCACGACGGCGTGGCGCTCGACCAGGACGGCGTGCGGGTGGTCGGTGCGCCGAGCGACCATCGACCCGTTGCGCCCACCACCGCGTTCCGGATCGAGCACGACGGGCACGCGGTGGTGATCGCAGGCGACACGATCCCGTGTGCGGGCCTCGACGCGCTCTGCGCCGGTGCCGACGTGTACGTGCAGACGGTGATCAACACCGAACTCGTCAAGCTGATCCCGTCGGTGCGCATCCAGGACATCCACGACTACCACTCGTCCCTCGAGGACGCCGGGCGCACTGCGGCGAAGGCCGGCGTGAAGACCCTGCTGCTCACCCACCCGGTGCCCGCACCCGCCCCCGGCACCGAGGGCGACTGGATCGCCATCGCGGCGGCGCACTTCGACGGCGAGATCATCTTCGGCGCCGACCTCACCACGGTCGAGACCCCCTGATCCTCCCGGGCAGAATGGGCGTATGAGCGTCGATCTGACCGGTGCGGCCGACCTGCACGCGCACTTCGGGCCCGACCCACACCGGAAACGGTCGGTCACCGGGCTGGAGGCGGCCCAACAGGCGGGCGCGGCCGGGCACCATGCGATCGTCCTCAAGAGCCACGACACGCCGAGCGCCGGTCTCGCGGCGGCGCTCGATCCCTTGGTCGAGGGCCTGCACGTGTTCGGCGGGATCTCGTGCGACCGTGAGGTGGGCGGGATGAACCCGGCCGCGGTCGAGGTCGCGCTCTCGCTGGGCGCCAAGATCGTGTGGCTGCCGACCCTGAGTAGCGGTCAGGACTTCGACAACGGCGTCGCCGCGCAACTCGGTATTCCCGGGCCCGGGATCCGCGTCGTCGACGCCGACGGCGAACTCACGGCCGCGACCCACGAAGTCCTCGCGCTCGTGGCGGAGCACGATGCGATCCTCGCCACCGGTCACGTGAGCGCCACCGAACACGTCGCCGTCACCCGGGCGTTCGGCCGGCGGGGCCGGGTCGTGGTGACCCACGCGATGGAGGAACTCGCCGGACCCAACCTCTCCGTCGCGCAATGCAAGGAACTCGCCGAACTCGGCGGCTTCATCGAGCTGTGCGCGCTCACGTGCATCG
>JBBQXR010000413.1:0-2904 GCA_038209455.1 Acidimicrobiia bacterium | reverse complement strand
TCGGGCGGAGGCGGTCCCGGCAGCGACGCCTTCGGTTTCGGCGACATCTTCGACGCGTTCTTCTCCGGCGGCTTCGGCGGCGGTGGAGGTCGCGGTGGTCCGCCACGTGGCCAGGACGCCGAGACCACCGTCCAACTCGATCTCGCGGAAGCGGCCTTCGGTGTCACCACCAATGTCGAACTCCAGATCCCCGGTCCGTGCGACCGTTGCGACGGGACCGGCGGGGAGCCGGGCACCCACGCCGAGTCGTGTCCCGATTGCGGTGGCAGCGGCGAGGTCCGCCAGGTCCGCAAGTCGATCCTCGGTCAACTGGTCACCGCGGCGCCGTGCATCCGCTGCCAGGGGACGGGTCAGGTCATCCCGAATCCCTGCTCGCAGTGTCAGGGCGACGGCCGCGTGCGGACGCGTCAGGACATCGAGGTCGAGATCCCCGCCGGCATCGACGACGGGCAACGGCTGCGCCTCCCGGGTCGAGGTCCGGCGGCGCCCCGCGGTGGACCGCCCGGCGACCTCTACGTGCTGGTGCGGGTGCGTCCGCACGCGACCCTCGAACGCCACGGTGTCGATCTCGTGCACCGCCGCACCATCGCCATGACCCAGGCGGCGATGGGCTCCACGTTCGAACTCGAGACCCTCGACGGTGCCGAGATCCTGACCATCGACCCGGGGACCCAACCCGGTCACGTGGTCCGGCTGCGCGGGCGCGGGGTGCCGGTCCTCAATGGTCGTGGACGCGGTGACCTGCTCGTCGAGGTCAACGTGGAGGTCCCGCACAAGCTCAACGCCGAGCAGGCGGAGCTGCTCGCACAGTTCGCGGCGTTGCGCGGTGAGGAGATCGACCCGCCGGAAGGTGGGCTCTTCTCCAAGATCCGCGCCGCGTTCAACGACCGGTGACGATCGCCCGGCGTTCGTGACCGAAATGGGGTGGGCGGCGGCCGTGCCGGCGGCCGCACTCGTGTTCGTCGCCGACTATGACGATGCTGCCGACGGCCCTCGCGTGATCTCGGGTCCGGACGGCCACCACCTCCAGCGGGTCCGGCGCATCGGCGTGGGGGAGCGGATCGTGGTCGCCGACGGTGCCGGTCGCTGGTATCTGAGCGAAGTTGCCTCGTCCGCGGACGCCACCCTCACCGTCGTCCCGGTCGGGGCGGCTTCCGAGGAACCCCAACCTGCCCCCCGGATCGCCATCGCATTCGCGCCCGCGAAATCGGATCACGGCACCGAGGTCGTGCATCAACTCGTCGAGGTCGGGGTCGATCGGATCGTGCCGCTGATCACCGAGCGCAGCGTGGTCCGCTGGGACGGGGCCCGCGGCGAGCGCGCGCAGGAACGATTGCAACGCGTGGTCCGGACCGCCGGAATGCAGTGTCATCGAGCGCGGCTCCCGGTGCTCGAACCGCCCTCCACCCTCGGCGCGCTGGTTGCATCGGAGGGCGTGCTCGTGGCGGATCGGGACGGAGGCGCGATCGACCCCGTCAACTGGCCGCCAGCGGATGAATGGTGTGTGGTGATCGGCCCCGAGGGCGGCTTTGCCCCGGAGGAACTCGAACCGCTCGGATCGGCACCCCGGATTGCGCTCGGTCCGCACGTCCTCCGGTCGGTGACTGCGCCGATCGCGGTCGCATCCGCGCTGGCCGTGCATCGGAGTCGGTGAGTCGGCCGCAGCGCGTGGGGAGAAATACCCGGGATCGAGGTTCGACTTAGGTCAGGAAACGTGACATAGTCACGCCCGTTCCGGGGGCTGAAGTTTTTTTTGCGTAGGGGGCAGTTGTCATCCGATGAATGGCGTACAGGTCGGTGAGCGCTTGCGGGCGATCCGCCGTCAGAAGGGTCTGTCGCTCCACGATGTGGAAGCGCGGTCCGGCCACGAGTTCAAGGCGAGCGTGCTCGGCGCGTACGAACGTGGTGAGCGGGCAATCTCGGTGTCGCGTCTCCTGCGGCTGTCCGAGATCTATGAGGTGCCGCCGGACCAGCTCCTGCCGCGCGATCTGGACATCGAGATCAACCTCACCGACGGCGGAGACGTCGAGGCGGGGTTCACCATCGACCTGGTGAAGCTCCACGCGCTCGATGAGCCCGAGGCCGCGGTCTTGTCGCGGTATGCGGCCACCATCCAACTCCAGCGCCAGGACTTCAACGGTCGCCTCCTGACCATCCGCCGCGACGACCTCCGGGTGCTCGCTGCGGTGCTCGGTCGTCGGCCCGAAGAACTGGGAATCCGGCTCGACGAACTCGGCCTGCGCGCCGGTGTGGCAGTGGGTTGAGCTGAGCTCGTTCCCCGAAACGCTCGGCCGTATCCGCACGATGACCGCTAACCTCACCGGGTCGTGAACGTCCCGACCGCCGCGCAGATCAAGGTCCTCGTCCCCGGGAACCACCTCATGGTGAATGTTCTCGGCGAGCGCGATGAGCTGTTGCGTCGTATCGAAAACGCGTTCCCGGTCTCGATCCTCGTGCGCGGCAACGAGATCAACGTGTCCGGCGATGCGGAGGCGGCGACGCGCGTCGCCCGGCTCTTCGAGGAACTCGTGGTGCTGGTCGAACGTGGCCACGTCCTCGACCGTGACGGCGTCGATCGGGCGATCGCGATGATCGAGGCGGATCAGAAGCCCAGCGACGTACTCGCTACGGAGGTCGTGCGCGGTCGCAAGAGCGTGCGCCCCAAGACTGCGGGACAGAAGCGTTACGTCGACGCCGTGCGCGACAACACGATCACCTTCGGCATCGGCCCTGCCGGTACCGGCAAGAGCTACCTCGCGGTCGCCCTCGCGGTACAGGCGCTCCAGAGCAAGGCGGCGAACCGCATCATTCTCACTCGCCCCGCGGTGGAGGCAGGGGAGCGACTGGGCTTTCTTCCGGGCGACATGCTTGCGAAGGTCGACCCGTATCTCCGGCCGCTGTACG
>JBBQXR010000412.1:0-2931 GCA_038209455.1 Acidimicrobiia bacterium | reverse complement strand
AACATCGAGTTGATCGTCTTGGCGGTGGCGGGGGTGATCAAGGTGAGGGGGTACGGATCGTCGAGTTCGACGTAGCGGGGCAACCCGATCTCGTGCATCCCGGCCAGACGGACCCGGGCGTCGGCGTGGGTCGGGAAGGTGTCGCGGAACTGCACCGTGCCCTCGGCGGGTCGCGTCTCCCGCACGCCGTCGTAGGTGCCGTCGTCGCGGAGACAACGCGCCAGGATCTCGGCCCGACCGGTCGAGAACCGGGTGAGGTCGTACCCCATCCGGCGGGCCAGTTCCGCCGCGACCTCGTTGTTGGACCAACTCTCCCCCACGGGCGCGATCACCGCCGGCATCTCCTGGAGGGTGTACGAGCCGTACGACGCCGCAAGGTCGTGGGTCTCGAAATGGGTCGCGGCCGGCAGCACGACATCCGCGAAGCGGGCGGTGTCGGTCATCACCTGTTCGTGCACGACGGTGAAGAGGTCCTCCCGGGCCAGGCCCGCGAGCACCGCCGTCTGATGAGGGTTCGTCGCCGCGAGATTGGAGCCCTGGACGAAGAGCACCCGGATCGGTGGGCTCAGGTTCGGGTCGCAGAGGGCCGCACCGAACGTGTTCATGTTGAAGGCGCGCGGCCGGCGCCGGGCCTCGGGCGTGTCGGGCTCACGGGCGTCCCACGCGAGCGGCGTGGCCTCACCCAGGCTGGCGAGCACACCGGCACCCGGCGCGCCGAACTGTCCGGCGAGCACCGGCAGTGCCATCACGGCGACACACGCGGAGCCGCCGTTCCGATTGCGTTCCAGTCCCCATCCCGGGCGCACCAACGCCGGGCGGATGGTGCCGAGCATCGTCGCGAGTTCGGTGATGTCGGCGGCCGCGACGTCACAGATCTCGGCGGCGCGGGCGACCGGATACGCATGCGCCGCTTCCAGGAATTCCTCGACGCCCGTGGCGTGGTCGGCCAGGAACTCGCGGTCGAGCAGATCGCGGGTGGCGAGCTCCCGGGCCACTGCGTACGCGAGGACCACATCGGTCCCCGGGCGGACGGCGAGGTGCAGATCGGCACGTCGTGCGGACGCAGTGGCCCGAGGATCCACCACGACCACTTTGGCGCCGAACTCACGCTGCGCGCGCGTCACCAACGGCGGGAAGTGCGTGTTCGAGACGGTCGGGTTCGCGCCCCAGAGGACGATCAGCCGGGAGTGGATCACGTCGAGTGGATCCGCCGAGAACATCGAGCCGAAGAGCGAGGAGTACGCGGCGCTGTAGGTGGCCGCGCACACGGTGTGGCGGACCCGGCTCGCACCGAACCGTTTCCAGAACCGTTCGCCAACCTCGTCCTGGAGGAGCGGCGCCGACGAGTTGTATACGTAGGGCACCACCGACTCGGGTCCGGTGGTGTCCTCCGCGCGTCGCAGGTTCGCGACGATCGTTTCCATCGCCTCGTCCCAACTCGCGGCGCGGAACGCAGCCGTTCCCTTGGGACCGTTCCGGATCAGCGGGGTCATGACGCGTTCGGGCGCGTAGACGCGCTGCGCATGGTGCTTGACCTTCTGGCAGATGAAGCCGTCGGTCAACGGGTTCCCGGGCGCGGCGTCGACCTTCGTGATGCGACCATCGGTCACGCTCACGGTGAGCGAACACGTGTCGGGACAATCCAACGGACACGCAGTGATGTGGTCGACAACCGCCATAGGGCCAGTCTCCCACCGAACCTGCGCCTCATCCGGCGCTTTGGCTACGCGGTGGCGCGATCCTTTGCGACCTCGTCGAGATCCGCATACTCGGACTCGGTGTCGGCCCAGTCCTCGAACTGGATCACGCCGATTTCGGTGAAGCGGTCGCGCAACCATCCGTCACCGGCGTCGAGCAGGCCGAGCTTCTTGCAGTTCGGGACGATCTTCGAGAAGAGGATGTTCTGGAACTGCTGACGGTTCGGGTCCTGGAGGACGAGCGTGAGGGCTTCCTTCACGTCGACCCCCATCCGCTCCCAGACCTCCTGCTGGAGGAACCGGTCGCGCATGCGTACCGCCGCTTCGAAGGCGAACTCCTGACGCTCGCGGATCTCCTTGGAGTCGAGCTCCGTGTAGAACTCCTGGAGCGAGAGCACCCCGAAGGCGACGTGGCGCGCCTCGTCGCTCATCACGTACCGGAGCAACTTCTTCAGGAGCGGCTCGGTGGTCATCTGGTGCATGAACCCGAACGCGGCGAGGGCGAGCCCCTCGACCATGATCTGCATGCCGAGGTAGGTCATGTCCCAGCGGTTGTCGGCGATGATGTCGTCGAGGAGCATCTCGAGGTGCGCGTTCACCGGGTAGTGACCGGAGAGCTTCGTGTCGAGGTACTTCGCGAACACCTCGACGTGACGAGCCTCGTCCATCACCTGGGTGGCCGCGTAGTACTTGGCGTCGATCCACGGCACCGTCTCGACGATCTGCGCGGTACAGATCAACGCGCCCTGCTCGCCGTGCATGAACTGCGAGAGACTCCAGTTCTGCATCTCGATGCCGAGCTGGATCCACTGGTCATCGGTCCAGGTGGAGAACACGGTCCCTTTGAGCTCGACGTTCTCGCCGAACACATCGGTGCCGTTCATCTGCTGCTGGTTGGCGAGCGCCACTGCGGCCTGGTCGACCGGGATCGACCAGTCGAGGTCGGTTTCGGCATTCCACTGCGAGGTCTTCGCCTTCTCGTAGAGCTTGATCAAGGCCGGACGCGACCGCGAGTAGTCCCAGGTGAACAACGCGTCCGCCTCGGCCTTGACCGTGTGCACGATCTCGTCGACGTCCGAGTTGCTGATCGAAAGGATCGCCTCGAGGTCGTTGACGTCGTCCCGACCGATCATGTCGAAGTTCGTGGTCATGGCAGTACCTCTTCGCTGGGTGGGATGGAGGGGAACGCTGGAGTCACGTGACGCCGGACGAGCACGCGTGCCGCATCCGGATC
>JBBQXR010000411.1:0-2934 GCA_038209455.1 Acidimicrobiia bacterium | reverse complement strand
GCCGCTGTACTCGTTGGCGCGGTCCTCGAAGCACACCTGAAGGCTCTGTGTCGCAAGGTGGGGGTCGACACAGATCAGGCCTCAGGCAAACCCAAGAAGGCAGACACGATGAATGCCGACTTGACGAAGGCCGACGTCTATCACGGCATTCGTCAGAAGCAAATCACGGCCTGGCTGGGGGTGCGCAATGCCGCTGCGCACGGCGAGTTCGACAAGTACGCCGAAGCGGATGTGCACCATCTACTAGCCGGCGTGCGCGACTTCGTGGTTGCGCTCCCTGCATGAAGCCCAAGGTGTCAGACCTCGAGCGGCAGCGCGTCAAGCGGCTCGCTGACGAACTCTTGCCCGACCTGGTCGCCGGTATCGCCAAGCGCCGGGTGTACAGCGTGGCCGTCGCCGACCTCGAGGATGTCGACCTGTGGCGCCGCGCGGCACGCAAGGTCGCGCGCGACGCCGGCATCCCGATCCGCACCGGGTTCTCACCCGACGGTGAGCGCCTGTGGGTCATCGACAACCGGCCCGTCACCGAGCTCGAGCAACAGGTCACCGCGAAGCGCCTCGACGACCTCTACCGCCGGTCGCGCTAGCCGAAGATTGCGGCGCCGATCTTGGCGGCCGCCTCCCGCTGCATGCCCGGTACGACGTGCGTGTAGAGGTCGAGCGTGATCGAGATCGACGAGTGGCCGAGCATCTCCTGCACGACCTTCGCCGCTACACCCTGACGCAACGCGATCGTCGCGCAGGTGTGGCGCATGTCGTGCGGCCGGATCGCGGTGACCCCGGCGGCGCGCACGGCCTTGCCGAACTGCCACGCGAAGGTCTGCGGGTGCATCGGGGTCCCATCCTCGAGGGTGAACAGGTAGCCGGTATCGGTCCACGCCGCGCCCCACGCCATCCGGTCCTCAAGTTGCCGACGACGGTGAGCGCGCAACGCTGCGACGACACCCTCGTCGAGGTCGAGCATCCGAGTCGACCGGTCCGTCTTGGGGGCACCCTCGTGGACGTCGTAGCCGACGTCGACCCGGGCCCGGCGGACAGACAGCTTGGCGGCCTCGAGGTCGACGTCATCCCACCGGAGGCCGAGTAGTTCACCGCGGCGCAACCCATTGGCGAGGGCGACCACGTAGGCGGCGTGGAGCCGGTCGCCGTCGGTCGCCGCAAGGAACGTGCGGACCTCGTCGATGCTCCACACCTGCATCTCGGTGGCTCGCGGTTTCGGGGCGAGGGCCTTGGTGTGTGCCGGGTTGCGTTGGATGAACCCGGCCTCGACGGCGTCCTCGAGCGCCTTGTGTAGGCACGTGTGGGTGTGCTTCATCGACCTTTCCGACAGCCCCGTCGTCCCGGGGTTCTTGCCGCGCCGATTGCCGGTCGCGCGCAGTGTCGCGTACATCGTGGCGACGTGGCCGCCGGTGAGTTGGGCGAGGCGCACACCCCCGATGTTCGGGATGATCCGACCCTCGACGATGTCCCGGTAGCCGGCGAAGGTCGACGGCTTGAGCGCCAACTCCTGCACCGGGAGCCACTGCTCGCGCAGGTACACCGCCACCGTCATCTTGACCGGCTCGACGTAGCCACCGGTCTGGATCTGGCCGAGGACCGTCGTCAGGTGCCCTTGCGCGTCCGCCTTGGTGCGAAACCCGCCCTTGGTGCGCTGCACCCGCTCACCGTCGGGTGAGGTGACGAACCAATAGGCCGTCCACGTCTTGCCGCGCTTCCGCGTGCTACCTGCCTGGCTCACGATGATGCCTCCCCTTCGGTGATTGTTGTTTCGAGATGGGCTCGGACCTCGGCCAACATCTCCTCGCGTCCCTCGAGTCGTCCGAGCCGGTCGCTGTACACGGCCCGCTCGGTCAGGAGATCGATCCGGGCATTGGCCGCCTGGAGTTGCGCCTCGAGCAACGCGGTGACGCCGCGCTCCCGCTCGAGTTGCTCTTGGTAGTAGTTCGGTGGCGTGGCCTCGATCGGACTCTCCGTCAGGTACCTCACCGTCGCGGCCTGGCCCTTGTCGAGGGGCCCGAAGCCGCGCACCCATGCGCGGACGGCCGCGGCTGATCGAACGATCGTGGGGGTGAGCGCCACCTTGGTCCGGTCGTCGAGCGGGGTGAACATGTTCATCGGGCTGACGCCCAACACCGCAGAGATCGCGATCGCGTCATCAAGCGAGACGCCACGCGTCCCATTCTCGATCTTCGTCACGGTTGGCTGCCCCAACGGATAGCCCTTCTCGGCGAGCAGGTCCGCGAACTCCCGACCCGTTAGGGGTGCCCGCTTCCGGGCTTCTTGCAGCCGACTCCTGAACACGGCCTCCGCTGTGAGCGATGCCATACCGTCCTCCTTGATGCGAATATCGCAAGTATACACACCGGATCGGAATCGCCGTGTACCTTCGCTGTATCGCATCAAATGATGCGGGAACGGAGGTCACGAAGTGAAGAGACTGCGCGACGAGAGGATCGCTCAAGGCATGAGCTTGCGGGAGATGTCCTACTTCGCCCGGTGCTCGCACACCACCCTCGCTCGCCTCGAGCGAGGCGACCTCACCGTCGCCGCCGCGATCAAGGTGCGCGTTGCCCACGTCCTCGGGATTCCGGTCGCCGAACTATTCGACCCCGAATCGGGGACGGATGACGTCGAGGCCGTTTCGTGAGGATCGGCGACATCGACGTTGACGAACTCCCCGCGGCGCTCACGGCCGACGAGATCGCGGACCTGTTCGGTGTTGGGAAAGACCACGTGTACGCCGAGACGCGCGCCGGCACCTGGCCCACCCCGGTCGTCAAGCTCGGCCGCGCCTACAGGTACCCGACCATGCCCGCCCTCGAGGTCCTCGGCCTCGCCCCCTCCGCCGAGGTCCCTACCGATGACTGACCTACACGTGGTGCGCGGCACCACACTCACCCTCTGGCCCGACGACCCGGCCCGCGCTGCCACCGA
>JBBQXR010000410.1:0-2958 GCA_038209455.1 Acidimicrobiia bacterium | reverse complement strand
ACATGCACGCGTTGGAAGACGCGTCCAACTTCAACGAGAGCATGTACTTCAACGTGTACGACCCGGCCGAGAAGATCGGAGGATTCCTCCGCCTCGGCAACCGCGCCAACGAGGGCTACGCCGAGATGACCGCATGCATCTACCTGCCCGACGGCCGGGTCGGGTTCATGTACGGCCGGCCGGAGATCACGAACAACGACGCGTTCGACGCGGGGGGCATGCGGTTCGATGTCGTCGAGCCCTTCGAGGCCCTCCACACAACCTACGACGGCAAGATCTGCATGCTCGACGAGCCGCACCAGATGGCGAATCCCCGGAAGGCGTTCACCGAGAACCCGTACCTCGAGTGCCACGTGGAAATCGATCACCGTGGGATCGCACCGATGTACGGCGGCGAGCCGGTGAACGACGACGGCACGCCACTCACCGAGGACTACTCCGGCGGGTTCGCCCGTGGCCACTACGAGCAGCACATGGGCGGGCGGGGCGTGATCCGCGTCGGCGACGAGGAATGGCCGATCGACGGGTTCGGACTCCGCGACCACTCGTGGGGACCGCGCTTCTGGCAGGCGCCGTGGTGGTACCGCTGGTTGACGATCAACTTCGGCGAGGACGCGGGCTTCGTGATCTCGATCGTCGCCTCACGCGACGGCAAGCAGCGCATCGGCGGCATGGCACTCCAGGACGGTGAGTACCGCCACATCGACCGCGCGACCATCGAGACCGACTGGGTCGGTGACGACCTCTACCACCAGGAGATCCGCGTGACCGCGGGCGCCGGCGACCGCGAATACGAGATCACCGGCAGCGTGATGAACCTGATCCCACTCCGCAACCGCCGCACCACCCCCGAGGGCGATCAGCTCGTGACCCGCATCTCCGAGGGCATGACCGAATGGCACTGGGACGGCCACACCGGATACGGCCTCTCCGAATACCTCGACCAGATCGTCGACGGCAAACCCGTGGGTTACGGATTGACGGGTTCGGGGTCCTGAGACCCTGAACGCAGGGTGCCAGCTCCCGAGACGGAGCGAGGCACGAGCGGAGTCGAGCAGACACGGAGCGAGCCCCACGTCAGGCATGACGCTCAGGAGCGCGAGCGGAGGGTCAACGATTACGGAACGTGCCGTCTTGCGCGTGGGGGTTGTCGGCGTCGAGTTGCCAAAGGGCGAGCGCGGCTTCGGCCGGGTCATCGGCGGCGGCCCGCTCGGGCATGCCGGCGAAGCCGAGCAACTGACGGGCACGCGTCGGCAGGGTGCGGGCCAACTCCGGACCGACCCCGACCGCGACGGCCTCTTCGGGCGTCAGCCAACCCACGAGGTAGGCGAGGTACAGCGCCTTGCGCCATCGGTCGGGCGTCCGGTTGGCGCCGCCGCCGTGCACGAGGCTGCCGAGGTAGATCAGCGCGTCGCCGGGCTCGAGTTCGACCGGCACCGCGAGCGAATCGTCGATCGGCCGATCGAGCGGCCACCGGTGGCTGCGCGGGATCACGCGGGTCGCGCCGACCTCGGTGTCGTAGTCGCCGAGGGCGACCAGGACCGAGATCTGGAGCGGCACCCCGAGCTTGGCGGCGAGGTTCCAGTTGAGGTCGTCGCGGTGAAGCGCCTGCTGGGGGTTGCCGGGTCCGATGAAGATCGTCTCGGACTGGCTCATCCAGTAGTCGCCGCAGAAGGGCAGGAGCACCCGGTCCGCGATGTCGAGCAGCGTCGGGTGCAACAGGTACTCGTCGACCATTGTCCGACTCTTGGCCGGGATGCCCTGCACCCGGATCGTGTTCGAGCCGTAGAACGAATCGTCGAAGCCCTCGCGGAATCCCGGCTGGCGGGCGGCGACCGACGGCGCGAGCTCCGCGTCGATCCGGGCCACCACCTTCGGAGTGAGCAGGCCCGAGATGATCAGGCCGCCATCGCGGTCCATGGTCTCGAGGAGCAGGTCGGAGTCGGTGTCCGGGGCCAGGCGCACGAGACCGTCGGCAGGACGGGGGGTGCGGCGGGACCACGCGGCGCCGAGGAGGGCAGATGCGCGGGTCAGCAAGGTCGTCAAGTCTTCCAGCTCAGGCGGGTGCAACCGGGTATTCGACCAGTGTGACCGCTGCCCTAAGACTTTTCTGCGCGCCCGCTATACATCGTGGTCAGCATTTTCGGGCCCCGCAAGACAAATCGATGCACGTCGACGAGGTCGAGACCGGCATCCGCGGCGAGGGTCGCCGGATTTCGGGTGAGCCGGCAGCCGCCCGCGATCCGACGTTGGATCGGCTCGAACCGCTGCTGGCGGGCGAACACCTTCGGGTCGTCGCTGCGACCGTGCTCGACGAAGTGCAATGCACCACCCGGGCGCAGGACACGCACGACTTCGGTCATGGCGGTCTCGACGTCGGGGATCGTGCAGAGCGTGAAGGTGGAGAGCACTGCGTCGACGCTCGCGTCGTCGATCGGCAGCGATGCACCGTCGAGACCGACGAACTCGATCACGGGTTCCGGATGCCCGGCGATGCGCTTCTGCGCCATTTCGCGGGCCCGCAGCGACGGTTCGACCGCGAGGATCCGCGTGACCGCCGGTGGATACAGGCCGACGTTGGTCCCGGAGCCGAAACCGAGTTCCACCACGGTGCCCCGGAGCCCGTCCATCACCGGTCGCCGGACCGGGACCATCCCTGCGCCGCCACAGGTGAGTTCGACGATGTGCGGGAGCACGTGCTCCTCGTACCAACTCATGAGACCCTCACGAGACGAGGGAGCGTTCCGCCTCCCGGAGGCGAGCACCGAGCGCGCCGAGCAACTTCACGGCCAACGCCGGGTACTGCTTGAGCAGCGCGCGGAAGTTGAAGTCGGCGATCGACCACGCGACGACTGGCGCCGTGGCCACGACCGAGGCCGACCGCGGCTGCCCGTCGAGCACCGAAAGCTCACCGAAGTACGAACCCGGACCGAGGGTGACGCGGGACCGTCCACCGGT
>JBBQXR010000409.1:0-2969 GCA_038209455.1 Acidimicrobiia bacterium | reverse complement strand
GATCGTGGGTGTAGACGGTGCCGAGCTGATCATCTCGGACCCGGCCGATGTACGCCGCCCGGCTGCCGAGCGAAGCCACGCCCGCGGTGGTGTTGGCCGCGCTGCCGCCCGAGACCTCGATGCCGGGACCCATGGCGGCGTACAGCGCCTCGGCCCGTGGCGTGTCGATGAGATCCATCCCGCCCTTGGCCATGCCGTGCTCGGCGACGAACTCGTCCGTCTCGCTACTCAGGACATCGACGAGCGCGTTCCCGATCGCGACGACGTCGATCTCGGAGTTCCTCACGTGGCTTCCCCCATGTTTCTGTGGTGCTGCGATCAGATGATGGCGGTCGCCCGCGGTCGAAGCTCCACCGGCGTTGCCGACTCGGGCGGAATCGTCTCGGGCGGCGGTCGCAACCGGCGGCCCACCGTGGTGGTGCGACCGTAGAGGGTGGTGCGCTGCTCGAGCGGCCGGCCGAGCGGGTCGACGATCGCGTGGAACATGTCGTCGTCGGCCTCCTGCCCGTGACTCGCACCCGCGGCACGGGAGATGTTCTCGTCCATCAGCGTCCCGCCGAGGTCGTTGCACCCCGCGGTCAGGGCCTGCTGGGCACCGTTGATGCCGGTCTTCACCCACGAGATCTGGATGTTGTCGATGGTGCCGGCGTACGCGATGCGTCCGACTGCGTGCATCAGCAGGACCTCACGGAACGTAGGCCCGCGGCGGGCTCGGCCGGTGAGATAGATCGGTGTCGCCATGTGCACGAACGGGAGCGGCACGAACTCGGTGAACCCACCGGTGATCCGCTGAAGGTCGCGCGTACGCAGGAGATGGCGCGCCACGTGCTCGGGCCGCTCCACCGAACCGAACATGATCGTGACGTTCGACTTCAGGCCCACCTCATGCGCGGTGCGGTGGGCGTGCAGCCACTCCTCGGTGTTGATCTTGTCGGGGCAGATGACGGCACGGACCTCGTCGTCGAGAATCTCGGCTGCGGTGCCGGGCAGCGTGGCCAGGCCAGCCTCCTTGGCGAGCGTGAGGTACTCACTCAGGTCCATGTCGAGCCGGCGGGCACCCTCGGTCACTTCCAACGCCGTGAACCCGTGCACGTGAAGACTCGGCGCCGCTTCCTTCACCAGGCGGATCACGTCGAGGTAGTAGTTGCCGTCGAAGTCGGGATGGATCCCGCCCTGGAGACACACCTCAGTGGCGCCGCAATAGACGGCCTCGACGACGCGCCGCTGCATCTCGTCGATCTCGAGCAGGTACGGGTCGCCGCGCAGGTTGAGTGACAGCGGACCTTTCGAGAAGGCACAAAACTTGCACTTGAACGTGCAGATGTTCGTGTAGTTGATGTTGCGATTCCGCACGAAGGTGACCGCGTCGCCGACGATGTCGCGCCGCAGCTGATCGGCGACGTCGGCCACCGCATGCACCTCGGGACCGCGGGCCTCGAGCAACGTGACCAACTCGGCCTCGCCGAGTTCCTGTCCGAGCATCACCCCGTCCAGCACCTCGGCTACTGGGCCGTGTGATGTGGTCCGCGCCCTCACTGAGGGCGGGACGCTGCGGATGGTCGGAGGCGTCTCGTCGGCGCCGCTGTACCAGTGGTCGTCGCGGGCGAGTCCTTCGAGGTCGGACGCATGCCGGACTGCGGTGCGCACGTCGGGGTGCAGCCACTCGCCATCGTCGCGCACGAACTCCGGATACACCGTCAGGCGCGGCGCGAGCGTCTTGCCCGCCGCCTCGGTGGCCGACCGCAGCGCCTCGAGCGCGGGCCACGGCCGTTCGGGGTTCACGTGGTCGGGCGTGACGGGGGAGACACCACCCCAGTCGTCGATGCCGGCGCCGACGAGCGCCGCGAGCTCCTCCGGGTCGCTCAGGTTCGGCGGCGCCTGCAGGTGCATCTCAGGACCCAGGATGATCCGGGCCATCGCGATGGTGCGGACGAACTCCTCGGGATCGCACGCCGGCGCGTTGTGCAACGAGGTCCCGGGCTTGGGCAGGAAGTTCTGGACGATCACCTCTTGCACGTGACCGTGGCGGGCATGCGAGGCACGGATCGCGACCAACGCGTCGATCCGCTCGGCCGGGGTCTCTCCGATGCCCACCAGGATCCCAGTGGTGAACGGCACGCGCGCACGGCCGGCCGCGTCGAGCGTCTCGAGTCGGCGGGCCGCGGTCTTGTCGGGCGCACGGTGGTGCGGGCCGCCCGGTTCGTGCAGCCGATCGGCGAGCGACTCGAGCATCATTCCCTGCGACGGACTCACTGCCCGGAGACGAGCCAACTCGACCTCGTGGAGCGCGCCGGCGTTGGCGTGGGGGAGCAGACCGGTCTCGCTCAGCACCGCGCCCGCTGCGGCGACGAGGTAATCGACGGTCGAGCCGTACCCGTGAGCCTGGAGCCAATCGGCGGCCGCCGGGTACCTCTCCTCCGGTGCCTCACCGAGGGTGAACAACGCCTCGTGACAACCGGCCTCGGCACCTGCACGGGCGATCTCGACCACGGCATCGATGTCGAGATACGGATGGTCGAGCCGAGCCGGCGGCTTGGCGAAGGTGCAGTACCCGCAACGATCCCGGCACAACATCGTCAGCGGGATGAAGACCTTCGGTGAGAACGTCATCCGTGTCCCGTGACCGGCGTCGCGCAGGCGCGCGGCCTCGGCGACGAGGTCGGCGGTCGACGTATTGAGGAGCTCGCGGGGGTCGGGGCTCACGTCGCGCACTCTAGGCGGCGCCCGCGACAGGACCGGCCGGAATCGCCCGGGTGTGACGTGTATTCATCGAGGAATAAACGTCCAGGTCGTCGAGTGGTGTCACCCGGCTGCGGCCGCGTCGGCGAGCCAGGTGGTGCGGCGCGCCAGGACGGCATCGGTCACGAGCCTCGCCGCGGGGAGCCCGGGGTCCCCGGCGAGGACCTGCGCCAACGCGTGCCGCTTCTCGGCCCCCGCCACCGTGACGACGATCGTGTCGACGGCCGCGA
>JBBQXR010000408.1:0-2980 GCA_038209455.1 Acidimicrobiia bacterium | reverse complement strand
CGTCGTCGGTAGCGACCAGCCGGACGGTCTGGTAACGGTTGGCCCGGAACACGAGTGGCCCGATCCGCCGGTACACGTCGAGCACGTGCCCGGCGTCGGACGGCTGCACCGCCATCGACATCCCGAGCGGTCTCAGGGCGTCTTCACCGTGGACCAGGACTTCGCCGAGCGCAACTGCTCGGGGGCTGCCCAGGACGTGGAAGCGACCATCAGCGCCGCGTCGGAGCCTCTCGATCAACTCCGCAGCCGGGGACGCGCCCTCGCGCCGGGCGATCTGTTGCAGCGCGCGATTGGGGCGGCCACCAAACGCCAAGATGTCTCGTGTCATCGAGATCTGGGATGACTCGGCGAGGTGGACGAGATGGCCGAGCACGTCGCGCACTCGCCATCCTGAGCACCACGAATCCAGGTCCAAAGACCCGGAGTTCAGCGCTTCGACGCGGTCGGCGAAACCGAGTCGGCAGTCACGAACTCGGGCCCAGATATCCACTTCTCCCATGCCGTCCACCGTCCGCTGACATCGCTGTCCCCGTGCCGCAGACGGTACCGGTGCGAGCGGAGGGAGTCGAACCCTCACCCCTTTCGGGACCGGGACCTAAACCCGGCGCGTATGCCGTTCCGCCACGCTCGCGTCCCTTCAGTGTCGCACGCGGCCGGTGGACCACCGATCGGGATTGATGCTCAGCAGGTCGTCGAGGGTGACCGGGGCGGAGAACAGATATCCCTGGCCGATGCTGCAGCCGAGTTCGCGGAGGACGTGGAGTTGCCGGACGGTCTCGATGCCTTCGGCGATGACCGAGAGCCCGAGGCCACGTGCGAGGCCGATGATGCCGGCGACGATGGTCACGTTGGCGCCTTCGGTGCCGAGTTCGGCGACGAAGGAGCGGTCGATCTTCACGATGTCGACGGGGAGGCGGCGCAGATAGCTGAGGGACGAGTAGCCGGTGCCGAAATCGTCGATAGCGAGTTGCACGCCGATGTCGCGGAGGGCGGCGAGGGTCGCGATGGCCGTGTCGACCTCGTCGAGGACTGCGCTCTCGGTGATCTCGATACAGAGGCGGGACGGCTTCACCCCGTGTTCGGCCAGGGTGGTGCGAACGCGCTCGACGAGGTCCGGCTGGGCGAGCTCCCGGGGGGAGAGGTTGATCGCCAATGTCGGCAGCCGGGACTCGTCGACGTCGCGCATGGCGCCCACGCCGAGTTCGAGAACCTCACGGCCGAGTGCGACGACGAGACCGGAGACCTCGGCGGCGACGAGGAACTCGTCGGGTGTGAGCAGTCCTCGTCGAGGGTGCTGCCACCGGACGAGGCCCTCGGCACCCACCATGGTGCCGTGCTCGATGTCGACCACCGGCTGGTAACGCAGGAAGAGCTGGTGGCCGTCGAGGGCACGGTGGAGGTCGGTCTCGACCTCAAGTGCTGCGGCGGTGGCCGCCCGCAGTGCATCATCGAACATCTCGTAGCGGTTCCGGCCGCGTTCCTTCGCTCGGTACGCCGCGGTGTCGGCGTTGCGGAGGAGATCACTGGCGGAGCTGTCATGACGATCGGCGAGGGCGATGCCGACACTCGCGCTGACGAAGACGCTCCGCCCTTGGATGGTGAACGGGTTGCGCAGGAGCCCGGCCACGCGATCTGCAACTGCTTCGGCCTCGGCGCCGTCGGCGAGATCGGAACACACGATGACGAACTCGTCGCCACCGGTGCGGGCTGCCAGGTCCGACGCCCGGAGCACACTCAGGAGCCGGCGGCTGAAGTGGACGAGCAACTCGTCACCGGCGGTGTGTCCGAGCGCGTCGTTGACGAGCTTGAAGCGGTCGAGGTCCACGAACAGGGCCGCGGTCAGCGTCCCGGTGCGTTGACCGCGCATCACCGTGGCCTCGAGGTGACGGATCAGCAGGTTGCGATTCGGCAGGCCGGTCAGCGGGTCGTGGGCGGCGTCGTGTTCGAGGCGGTCCTCGAGCAGCTTGCGCTGGGTCAGGTCGAACATGGCGCCGTCGATCCAGGCGTTGCCGTCGGGATCGACGGCGACCTGCCCCCGCTCCTCGACCCACCGCAGTGAACCGTCACGATGGCGGAACTGGTACTCGGCCGTGTACGCGTTCCCGTGCTCGGTGCTGCTGGCGATCGGATCGTCGACATTGATCCGTTGGTCGGGGACGATGAGGTCGTAGAACTCGATCTCACCCGCCAGGAATGCCGCGGGTGGGTAGCCGGTGAGTTCCAGGATGGCATCACTCACGAAGATGTCGCGATAGGGCGGGGTCGCTTCACTCCGGAAGACCGCGCCGGGGATGTTCGCGATGAGGTGAGTGAGCTTCGTCTCGCTGTCCTTGGTCTCGTTGATGGCCTCGATGCGCGCGGTGATGTCGAAGATGAACCCCTCGAGCATCTCGTCGGCGCCGGGCTCGGTAGCCACCACCCGCCCGTGCTCCGACAACCATCGGACTGAACCGTCCCGATGGCGGATCGGGTACTCCACGACATACTGGCGGTCGCCCACTCGCTCCTTGGCCCGGACGATCTCGAGATCGCTCGACGCGCGGTGCTCGGGTTCGATCAACATCTCGAAGGAAATGGCGCCGGAGAGAAACTCGGCTGCCGCGTACCCCGTGAGCGCTTCGACCGCCTCGCTCACGTATTCGTCGTCGTAGGGCGGTTCGGCGCTGCATCGGAACACTGCACCCGGCAAGTTCTCGACGAGGCCGTGCATCCGCTCTTCGCTCTCGCGCAGCTGGCTCTCCACGCGGTGACGGTCCGTCACGTCGCGGACGTTCATGATCACGCCGTCGATCGCCGGCTCGTCGAAGTGGCTCGACGCGACGAGTTCGATGGGAACCCAATGTCCATCGGCGTGACGGATCCGCATCGCGTTCAGCGCGTGGTAGGTCGGGTCCACGACGGCCTTGATCATCTCGGTGGAGGCGAAGTCGAGGTCGTCAGGGTGGACGAGATCCAGGGCGTTGGTGGCGTAGAGGTCTTC
>JBBQXR010000407.1:0-2988 GCA_038209455.1 Acidimicrobiia bacterium | reverse complement strand
CCCTTCCGCCCGACGACGCGACCCTTGCGCACGAAGAAGATCTGCACCGACGCTTCGAGTTCGTCCTCCACCAAACCGATCACGTCGAGGTCCTCCGCGCGGTCGCCCACCATCTGCTGGCGCTCGATCGCCTTGCGGACCGACGTGAGCTGATCGCGGAGGCGAGCCGCGCGCTCGAACTCCAACTCGTCGGCCGCCTCGCCCATCAATCGTTCGAGGCGCGTGACCACCTCGTCGGTCTCACCGCTCAGGAACGCCAGCATCTCGTCGACGAGGGCGCGGTACTCATCGGGTGTGACCGCGTCGACGCACGGGGCGACACACTTCTCGATGTGCGCGTAGAGGCACGGTCGGCCGAGTCGCTGGTGTCGACCGAACTTGCCGTTGGTGCACGTGCGGATCGGGAACGTGCGCAGCAGCAGGTCGAGCGTCTCGCGGATCGCGTACGCGTGGGCATACGGACCGAAGTACCGCACGCCCTTCCGCTTGTTGCCGCGCATCACCATCGCGCGCGGCCACTCCTCGTCGAGCGTGACTGCGAGGAAGGGGTACGACTTGTCGTCCTTGAGTCGGATGTTGAACCGCGGGCGGTGTTCCTTGATGAGGTTGTATTCGAGGAAGAGCGCCTCGACCTCGTTGCGCACTTCGATCCACTCGACCGTCGCTGCGGCCGCCACCATCTGGCGCGTGCGGAGCGGCAAGGTGGCCGGTGCCCCGAAGTAGTTGGACAACCGACTACGGAGACTCTTGGCCTTCCCGACGTAGATGACGCGGCCATGCTGGTCCTTGAACTGGTACGACCCCGGCGTGTCCGGGATGGTGCCGGCGGGTGGTCGGGTCACCATCGGATCAGCCGCGTTCGACGACGGTACGGATGACGCCGATGACCTCGGACTGTTGGTCGGCGGTGAGATGGGCCGAGCACGGTAGGCAGAGCACGGTCTCGCCGATACCCATGGCCACGTCGCCGCCCAGGACCGGCAGGTCGGCGTAGGGAGCCTGCATCCGCATAGGCGGCCAGATCGGACGGGTCTCGATCTCGTAGGCATCGAGTGCGTGCCGGACCGCCTGGCGCATCCCGTGGTCGGGAAAGCGCGCGGTCGACAGCCAGCCGGAACGATTCGCCCAGGGCGCGTCGGGACCGCCGGTGATCCCGAGCGGGGACAACTCGTCGCGGTACCGGTCGGCGATGGCACGACGGCGCTCGATGAGATGCGGGAGACGTTGCATCTGGATCACACCGATCGCGGCGGCGACGTTGGACAAGCGGTAGTTGTACCCAACCTCGTCGTGGCGATAATCGGTTCCTGGGATCTTGGCCTGACTTCCGAGGTGACGGGCGCGAGCGAGCGTTGCCGGATCGCGAGCGACGAGCATCCCGCCGCCTCCGGTGGAAATCGGCTTGTTGAAGTTGAAGGAGTAGATGCCGACGTCACCCACCGTCCCAGGGGTGCGACCGTCGAGCGGTCCTCCGCGCCAGGTGGAACCGAGCGCCTCGGCCGCGTCCTCCACCAGGGTGATGCCGTGGTCGGCGATCACATCCAGCATCGGCTCGAGGTTGGCGGGGTGGCCCAGCAGGTGAACGGGCACGATCGCCTTCGGCATCGGCTCCCCCGCCCCGGTCCGGCGCTCGATCTCTTCGATGATGATCTCGGGATCGAGGTTCCACGATTCGGGTTCGCTGTCGACGAGGGTGACCCGCGCCCCGCAGTAGGTAGCGGCGTTCAAGGACGCGATGAACGTGAGATCCGAGATCCACACTTCGTCGCCCGGTTCGACCCCTGCAACAACCATCGCCAAATGGAGTGCCGCGGTGCCCGTGGTCACGGCCAACGCGTCGGCGGTCCCGACCGCGGCGGCCAGCGCCGCCTCGAATGCCGGCAGATCCGGCCCGAAGACGAGGTGGCCGTCCCGCACCGCACGTGCAGTGGCCTCGGCCTCCTCCTCGCCCACCGTCGGCTCCGACAGCCGCATCCTCGGGTCTCCCATGACTTCATCATCCCACTCCGCCCCCAAAGCCACGAGCGTTTGTCGTCCTGGATGCGCTGGGCGCATCACAGGTGACAACCACTCGGGAATCGTGGGTGGTGTCGACGGGTTATCCTCACCGAAGGCCGGCCTGGATTCCCGGTCACATATATCGGTTCCGAAGCCGACAACCCCGTGGAGTGGCGACCAGGCTGTCCCCACCGGCTGAACTCGGAGCCTTCCCCGAAGGGGCATATTCATGCTGCGACTCCAGGCGCCACTGCCGGATCGATACACGACGGCAGATCCCGAATCCCTGCGCGGGATGATCCGCGCCGCGAAGCACGAACTCGGATCGAAGCTGCTGATCCTCGGTCACCACTACCAGCGTGACGAGGTCATGGAGTGGGCCGACATGCGGGGTGACTCGTTCAAGCTCGCCCGGTTCGCGGCGGACAGCGAGGCCACGGACATCGTTTTCTGCGGCGTGCACTTCATGGCCGAGTCGGCCGACGTGCTCACCGGCGACCATCAGCGCGTGATCCTGCCGGACCTCAACGCGGGCTGCTCCATGGCCGACATGGCGGACCTCGATCAGGTCGAGGAGGCGTGGGACGCGATCGCGTCGGTCACCGACATCGAACGGGTCGTGCCGATCACGTACATGAACTCGTCGGCCGCGATCAAGGCATTCGTCGGCGAGCACGGCGGCGCGGTCTGCACGTCCTCGAACGCGCAGGCGGTCCTCGAATGGGCGTTCGACCGCGGGGACAAGGTGCTGTTCTTCCCCGACCAGCACCTCGGACGCAACACCGGATTCACGATGGGCTACGGCGAATCCGACATGCGGGTCTGGAACCCGCACCGCGACTTCGGTGGTCTCGCCGAGACCGACGTGAAGGACGCCACGTTCTTGCTCTGGCGGGGCTGGTGCTCGGTGCACCAGCGGTTCACGCCCGACCACATCGCCGCGTTCCGGGCCGCGCACCCCGAGGGAACGGTGATCGTGCACCCCGAGTG
>JBBQXR010000406.1:0-2993 GCA_038209455.1 Acidimicrobiia bacterium | reverse complement strand
TACGGCGATGTACGCGGCGTCGGCGGCGGTCTTGCGAAGGTCGAGTTCCATGGTGCTCCTTGACGATGTTTCGGCGTACCGGTGTGCGCCGTTGTGCTCACATCATACAGCATCTTGCTAACTCTTGCAAGCACTGGGGCTCCGATTGCGGCCATGGGTGACGGCAGTCACCGCCGGGCGGGGCGCCCGGTGCTTCGCGGTCGCGCGAGGTGCGACCGGTAGGGTGACCGAGCCCATGGACGCCGAACGCCCCCCGTCGGAGCCGGCTCCGGCCGTCGATCCGGCCTCCGATCCAGCCGCCCCGCTGGCCGTTTCGCCGCCCGCCGGCTCGTCGATTCTGGCCCCGGAACCGGAGCTCGCCCCGGGTCCGACGCCGGGCGATCCGATGGCCGGGAGTTCCGCGGCGGAGGGCGGTGGCGACGACGACGGTGCCTCGCCCGTGCCTCCCGTGGTCGCGGTCGTCATCGCCCGCGGCGACGCCCCGCACCTCGAGACCTGCCTCCAGGCGCTCGGCGCGTCCGACTACCCCGACCTCACCGTGCTCGTCATCGCGGCCACCGAGGCGGAGCTGACCCCTCGAGTCGCGGCGGTGCTGCCGCGAGCGTTCGTGCGGTCGGTGCCTGCCGGTGGGGTCGCGTCTGCGGCCAACGAGGCCCTCGCCACGGTGGCCGGTGCACCCTTCCTGCTCTTCGTCCACTCCGACACGGTCTGCGATCCACGTGCGGTGCGACTCTTGGTCGAGGAGGCCTACCGCTCGAATGCCGCCATCGTCGGCCCGAAGGTGGTTGACCCCGAGCGGTCGGAGATCCTCCGTGAGGTCGGTTGGTCTGTCGACCGCTTCGGTACCCCACACTCCGAGATCGAGCGCGACGAACTCGATCAGGAACAGCACGACGCGGTGCGGGATGTCTTCTTCGTCACCGACGTCTGCATGCTCGTACGGGCGGACCTCTTCGGTGAGCTCGGCGGCTTCGATCCGGAGTGCGACCCGGGTGCGCGTGAACTCGACCTGTGCTGGCGGGCGCGTCTCGCCGCGGCCCGGGTCATCGTGGCGCCCGAGGCCCGGGTGGCCCACTTCGAAGCCGACGGACCCGAGGAGCAGGACCGCACGTTGGCGACCCGGCACCGCGTCCGGGCGCTGCTGACGAACACGTCGGCCGTACGCCTCCTCTGGATCGCGCCGGTCGCGTTCGTCGTGCACTGCCTCGAGTCGGTGCTGTTCCTCTTCCGCTGGCAGCCGAGGCGCGCCGGTGAGTTGCTGACCGCATGGTCCTGGAATCTCCGTCGCGTGGGGTCACTCGCGGTCGCCCGGCGGCGGGCCCAGAGTGCTCGGGTCGTCCCGGACCGCGAGATCCACGCGCTCCAGTTCCGTGGCAGCGTGCGCGTGTCGGCGTACGTGACGACGTCGCTCCACGCAGACGACCGCGTCCGCACGTGGACCCGACGCGGCCGGTCGGTCGCCGAGACTGCGAACACCAAGTTCCGCAGCGCGCGCGGCCTCGTCTTCCTCGGCTTCCTGCTGCTCGTCCTGATCGGGACGCGTGATCTCTTCCTCGGGCGGCTGGCGGCGGTCGGTCAGCTCCCACCCTGGCCCGGGGTCGGCGATCTGCTGCGGGCGTTCACCAGCGAGTGGCGGTACGCGGATCTCGGTGCTCATGCGCCGGCGCCGCCGGTCCTGGTCCTCACGGCGCTGATGCGGATCGTCACCCTCGGTGCCGGGGGCTTCGCTCGCACCCTTCTCGTCGTCGGGGCGGTGCCGGTCGGTGCGTTCGGGGCCCAGCGCCTCGGGCGACGGCTCGCCGGACCCGGCTGGCCCGCGGCCGCGGTCGCAATGGTCTACGGCATCGTTCCGCTCACCCGGAACGCGGTCGTCGCCGGTCGCCTGGGCGCGCTCGTCTTCTTCGCGGTGGCGCCGTTCGTGCTCCTGGCCCTTGCACAACTCGGCGACCTGGTGCCGTCCCGCCGTCCGGCCGGGCGGGTCGCCATCGGCGGAGCGTTCGCGCTCGCGGCGGCGACCGCCTTCTGGCCACTGGCGATCGCGTTCCCCCTCGTCGTGGCGGTCGGGTGGCTCCTGGTGGCACCGATCACCGGCGACTCGATGGGGTGGCTCGTCCGGGTCACGCGCGGCGCAGTGATCATGGTGGGACTCGGGCTCGTCGCGTTGTTCCCGTGGCCGCTCGCGATCATCGGCGGCGGTGATCGTGCGGGTGCCCTCGGCATCGTGTTCGCGCCCATCGGGTCGGTCGGTGCCCTGGCCCGCATGGTCACCGGTCCGAACGGCGGTGGCGTCGGCGGATGGGCCTTCGTCGTCACCGGCCTCGCCGTCACCCTGGTCGCGAGCGGTGACCGGGCGGTGTGGTGTCTGCGGCTCTGGGGCATCGTGCTCGTGACTTGGCTGCTCGTGTTGCTGCCCAACTGGCTCGACATCGCGAGTCCGGCCGTCGAGGCGATGCTCGTCCCGGTGGCGCTCTCGTTCGCCGTGATCGCTGGGATCGGCGTCGCGACCTTCCTCGAAGAGGTCCGCCGGCACGGGCTGGGATGGCGCCAGGCACTATCGGTGGTGGCGGCGGCGGCGCTCGTGCTCGCCGCGCTCGGGTTCGTGGGTGACGCCGCTGGCGGGCGCTGGCACCAACCGTCGGGAGACTGGAACGCGACCCTGTCGTGGACGGGACTCCAACGCGATCGGGGACCGTTCCGGATCCTCTGGCTCGGACGCGCCGACGTCGTGCCCGGCTCGCCCCATGACGTCGGATCCGACGCGTTCGCGCTGACGAACGGCGGCCCGGGTGACCTGATCGACCAGCTCCCGCCGCCCGGCGGTGCCGGTACCGCCGCGGTCTCCGATGCGGTGACGCGGCTCCGTGCCGTCTCGACCACGCGTTTCGGCCGGCTCGTCGGTCCGATGGACGTGCGGTACATCGCGGTCCCGGCGCGGACCGATCCGGGTCCGACGGTCGGGACGCCGGTCGAACGGGGTCTGGTCGGCGCGCTCG
>JBBQXR010000405.1:0-2995 GCA_038209455.1 Acidimicrobiia bacterium | reverse complement strand
GTAGCGCGGGAAGTGGAGCCGCACGGTCTCGACCCACGGCGGCGCGCCGGCCGGGATCCGCTTCTGGTGCACCTTCTCACCCGCGACCCCCTTGGGGAACCGGTGCAACATGCAGGGCCGCTCGAACAAGGCGCGGACGATCCCCTCGCCGACACTCAGGTAGTACTCGACGAGATCGAGCTTGGTCTCGCCTCGTGCCGGGAAGTACACCCGGTCCGGGTTGCTGATCCTCACGTCGCGGTCACCGACTTCGACCTCGACGGCCGGAGTCGGCGTGCGTGGGCTCACCCGCCGACCGTACCGCCCACCCCTGGGTAGCGTCAGGACATGACGATGGCGGTCGTGTGACCCTGCTCGCCCACCTGGTCGCCACCTCCGCGACCCTCACCGCGACGTCGTCGCGGCGCGACAAGATCGCGGCGCTCGCCGCGCTCCTCCGCGTGCTGGGACCCGACGAAATCGTCGTCGCCGTCGCCGCGCTCACGGGAGTTCCCCGGCAGGGCCGGATCGGGGTCGGGTGGGCCCGCGCGTCGGCGCTGGACGGTCACGCCGCGTCGCCGACGCTCCGGCTCGGCGACCTCGACGCAGCGTTCGACCGACTCCAGGCGTGCGCGGGTCCGGGATCTGAAGCGGAGCGGGCCGAGATCATCGCCGGCCTCGACACCGACCTCACGGCGGACGAAGCCGCTTTCATCCGCCGCCTCCTGACCGGCGAGCTCCGCCAGGGCGCGCTCGCGGGACTCATGACCGACGCGGTGGCGGCCGCAGCCGACGTACCCGGCGCGCTCGTCCGGCGCGCGGCCATGCTCAGTGGTGATCTGCCCGGCACCGCGCACCAGGCGATCACCGAAGGCCGGGACGTACTCGCACAGGTCCGGCTCCGAGTCGGCATTGCGGTGCAGCCGATGCTGGCCGCGACTGCGACCGACATGGCCGACGCGCTCAGCACCACCGGACGTGCGTCGGTGGAGTGGAAACTCGACGGCATGCGGATCCAGGCGCATCGGATTGGCGACCGGGTACTTCTCTACACACGCAACCTCAACGATGTGACTGATCGCATGCCGTCGGTGGTCGAAGCACTCCAGGCACTCCCGGTCGATTCCGTGGTCCTCGACGGTGAGGTGATGGGCGTCACCGAGGACGGGCTGCCGGAGGCCTTCCAGGACTCGGCGAGCACGTTCGGTCGCCGGAGCAGTCCCGGGCCGGTGACATTGGACGCGTCGTGGTTCGACGTCTTGCACCTCGACGGGCGGGAGCTGATCGACGAACCGCTGGAAGCGCGACTGGCAGCGATGGACTCGATCGCCGGTCTGCACCGCATTCCGTCCGTACACACCGACGACGCCGACGTTGCGCAGCGACTGCTCGACGACGCGCTCGCCACGGGCCACGAGGGCGCGATGGTCAAGTCACTCGCGTCGACCTACGAAGCGGGCCGGCGAGGCCGTGCGTGGCGCAAGGTCAAGCCGGTCCACACCCTCGATCTGGTGGTCCTCGCAGTCGAGTGGGGTTCCGGTCGGCGACGGGGAGTGCTCTCGAATCTGCACCTCGGTGCGCTCGGACCCGACGGCGTTCCGGTCATGGTCGGCAAGACGTTCAAAGGGCTCACCGACGAGCTCCTGGCGTGGCAGACCGAACGCTTCCTCGGCCTGGAGACCCACCGCGACGGTCACGTCGTCTTCGTCCGACCCGAGCAGGTCGTGGAGATCGCGCTGGACGGCGCGCAGGGATCGACGCGATATCCCGGCGGCGTGACCCTCCGCTTCGCCCGCGTCCGGCGCTACCGGAACGACAAGGGCCCTGCCGGAGCCGACACGCTGGACGCCATTCGTGCGCTACTGCCCCACGCCCGCCGCTGACGGACGGTCACGCGGACCACGCCGGTCACGCCTCGATCTACAGGGTCAGGTCCGATCGGTCTTGGCCGCTGGTGTACGCGCGGCCCGACGTGGCGACCAGACCCGCACCAGCGTCATCATCAGGACGAGCGCGGCAACCAGCAGGCACGCCCACTGGAACACCGCATTGTTCCGATCGGTGCCCGCGGTGAGGCCGTGCAGGGTGGCGATGACGAACAGGACGAAGCTCGTCAGGTGGACCGCATGCCACGTGCGCCGCGGCAGCTTGCGCATGGCGAGCGACGTGATCTCGATTGCGAGGAGGAGCGAGAACCCGACGATACCGAGCGCGACAGGCAGCGGCTTGTACGCAGACACGAACGGAACGAACAGGTCCGCGATGCCGTACCCGATGAACGGATCCAGCGCCAAGCCGACGAGGTGCACGATCACGAACGCGACCGAGAGCCCACCAACGAAGCGGTGAACATCGAGCACCCAGCTCGGAGCCGGCTTGCGGACGAGTCGGGTCGAAAGCTGGAGACCGCCGACCACGGCCAACGAGACCAGCGCCCACGCGACGATCCCTCCGGCGCGCGCCGTGTACCACCAGACGTGTGACCGCATCCGCGGAGCCTACGAGGTGCCCGTGCGTTCAGCTCCCGTGCGTCGTCGAGTGGGCAACCGCAGGTGCTTTCGTCGGCGCGCTCGTCGCATTCGTGGCGCGGGGTGTCGCCGCGGTCACGGGCGCGACGCCTGCAGTCGGCACGACGGCCGCTGCCGTTGTGCCCGAACCTGAGCTGGCCGCCGTCGCCGCGGAGTTGAGGTTCGTGACCGCGACCGCGCCGCCGATGCCGAAGAACGACGCGATGCTGAGCCCACCGAGCAGCCACCGCGTCGCCGCCGCCGGATGCTGCCGGCGTGCGGAGTGTGTAAATGCTGATCGAAAACGGGAGCACTGGCTGACTCGTTCGCGCTGATCGAAAACGGGAGCACCCCGACTATCCCCGGGCGTGCTCGCACCGGCTCTCAGGCTCGCCTGGAGCTGGGCGAGGAGACGGGAGAAAGGGTGCACACCGATATGGAGATGTGGACTGAGATCCGGCGCAAGGTGCTCGTCGAGGGCGTGTCGAAGCGCCAGATCAAGAAGGACT
>JBBQXR010000404.1:0-3003 GCA_038209455.1 Acidimicrobiia bacterium | reverse complement strand
ACCACCTCCCGAGCCGGAACCTGCGGAGGCGAGCAGGCCCGGAGCGAGCCCCACGTAAGGCACAACCGTCAGGAGTGCGAGCGCAGGGCCCGACATGACGTGTCATCCGTTTGGTGCGTCGGCTCCGGATAACCGTGGACGGCCCGGGACCCGGGTGGTCGTACGGACAGGAGCCCTCGTGAACCGCCGACCTCTTCCCATCTGGCTGCTGGCACTCGTCGTGCCGCTCGTCGCGCTGGCTGCGCTCGTCGTCACCCGGATCGCCGAGGGACCGAGTTCCGCGGCCGCCGCGACCGCCGCCGCGAGCAAGCACGCCGTGACGATCAAGAACTTCGCCTTCGCGCCCGCTCGGCTCACAGTGGCCAAGGGGACGATGCTCAGCGTGACCAATGCCGACGGGACCGACCACACGATCTCGGCACGCGACGGCGACTTCGACGCGTTGCTGGCTCCGGGTGCCACCAAGACGATCCGGCTGGACAAGCCCGGAACCTTCGCCTACTCGTGCAAGATCCACCCGTCGATGCACGGCACGCTGGTGGTGAAGTGATGGACCGGAATCGCCGCCTTGTCCTCATCGGCGCCGCCGGTGTCCTCGTGAGCGCCTATATGCACGCCTACCTGTACTTCTGGGGCGGCTACCGCGGCATCAGCATCGATCGGATCGCCGGCATCGACATCAGCCGATCGTTCGCACTCAACGCGGTCGCGGGCCTGGTCATCGCCGAACTGCTCGTGGTGTCGATCCGGTTCGACTGGTTGGCGAAGCCCGCGGCCGCCGCCGGCGTGCTGTTCGCACTCGGCGCGCTCGGTGCCTACGCGCTCGCTCGTACCTCGGGAATCCTCGGATTCACCGAGAGCGGATGGTCGACCGAGTCCGTGATCTCCAAGTCGGCCGAAGTGGTTGCGGTCCTCGCGCTCGGCGCATCACTGCTCCGCCCGGCCACCGCGACCACACCGGAACCACAACCGTCCGGCTCGTAGCTCTCACAGAGTGGCGGCAACCTCAGCGACCATCGCGACGGTGTGCACGATGTCCTCGTCGGTGTGCGCGAGCGATACGAAGGTGGTCTCGTACCCGCTCGGAGCCAGATACACGCCGCGGTCGAGCATGCCGTGGAAGAACTTCGCGTAGCGCGCGTGGTCGGCCCGCTGGGCGCCCTCGTAATCGCTCACGGCATCCGTCGAGAAGAAGAGACCGGAGAGCGTGGCCGCCCGGGTGACCTGGGTGGGTATTCCGGCATCTTCGAACGCCAAGGTCAATCCGGTGACCAGCATCTCGGCCTTGCGCGCCAACTCCTCGTAGGCGCGGGCGTCGAGCCGCCCCAATGTCGCGAGCCCCGCCGCGGTCGCCAGCGGATTCCCCGAGAGCGTGCCCGCCTGGTACACGGGACCGAGGGGCGCGAGGTGATCCATGAGATCGGCCCGACCGCCGACGGCGGCCAGCGGAAGACCACCACCGACGACCTTGCCGAAGATCGACAGGTCGGGGGTGATGTCGAGCAGGGCCTGCGCGCCGCCGACCGCAACCCGGAACCCGGTGATCACTTCGTCGAAGACCAACAGTGCGCCCTGGCCGGTGCAGCGATTGCGCAGGTAGTCGAGGAACCCGGGTGCCGGCGGCACCAATCCCATGTTCGCGGCGATCGGCTCGACGAGCACCGCCGCGAACTCGTGGGCCTGGAACGCGGCGTCGACTGCGGGGATGTCGTTGAACGGGACCACGACCGTGTCCTCGACCGCACCGGGTGTGACGCCGGCCGACCCGGGGAGACCGAGCGTCGCGACGCCACTGCCCGCGGCCACGAGCAACGAGTCGAGGTGACCGTGGTAGCAGCCCGCGAACTTCAGGATCTTCGTGCGGCCGGTGGCGCCCCGTGCGAGACGGACCACCGTCATGGCGGCCTCGGTCCCGCTACTGACGAGACGGACCTTGTCGACGCTGGGCACCCGGTCGCAGATCGCCTCGGCGAGTTCGACCTCCCGTTCGGTCGGCGCTCCGAACGACGTACCGTCGGCTGCTGCACGCTGCACCGCTTCGACGATGTGCGGATCGGCATGGCCGAGGATCGATGCACCCCACGACTGCACGTAGTCGAGGTAGCGGCGGCCCTCGGAGTCGGTGAGTTCGGCGCCGTGGGCTGACGCCACGAAGAACGGCGACCCACCGACCGCGTTGAAGGCACGTACCGGCGAGTTCACGCCACCGGGGATCCGGGCATTGGCACGCGCCAGCAGACGCTCGTCCATGAAACGCTTCCCTTCCGAACTCAGCGGGCGAGGGCTTCGGCGATTTCTCGCGCGAAGTAGGTGAGCACGAAATCGGCACCGGCGCGACGGATCGCGAGGAGGTGTTCGAGGGCCACCGCATCGCCGTCGATCCAACCGTTCGCGGCCGCGGCCTTCACCATCGAGTATTCGCCACTCACGTGGTAAGCGGCGAGCGGCACGTCGAACGCCTGCCGGAGCGCGGCGATCACGTCGAGGTACGCGAGCGCGGGCTTCACCATGATCATGTCCGCGCCCTCGGCGAGATCGAGTGCGGTCTCGTCGAGCGCCTCCCGCCCGTTCGCCGGTTGCATCTGGTACCCGCGGCGATCGCCGAACTGCGGCGCGCACTCGGCGGCATCGCGGAACGGCCCGTACAACGCCGACGCGTACTTGGCCGAGTACGCCAGGATCGCGGTGTCGGAATACCCGCTCGCGTCCAACGCGCCGCGGATCGCGCCCACCTGGCCGTCCATCATCCCGCTCGGCGCCACGATGTCGACCCCGGCGTCGGCCTGCGCGACCGCGATCGACGCGTAACGCTCGAGGGTCGAGTCGTTGTCGATCTCACCGGCGGGGGTGAGCAGCCCGCAGTGTCCGTGATCGGTGTACTCGTCGAGGCACGCGTCGGCCATGACCACGAGGTCGTCACCGATCTCGTCCCGCAGGTTGCGGATGGCCACCTGCACCACGCCGTCGGGGTCGTCGGCCGAACTCCCGCGGGCGTCCTTGGTG
>JBBQXR010000403.1:0-3005 GCA_038209455.1 Acidimicrobiia bacterium | reverse complement strand
GAACCATGCCAGCGTCGAAAAATGCCGATCTTTCGGGACCGCGGACTCCAGATCGATCTTGGTGATGAGGAACGCGAGGAGCGCCGCACTGACGACCATGCGGATGGCCAACACGAAACCGGCTCGGCGTTGCGGCGCGTCGGAGTCACCGGTTTCGGGTTCGGGCATGAACGCGTAGCCTACGGCGTTCGTTCGCGGCGAAGAGGCCGGGAACGCAGGCGAAGGAGACCAGGTGCGGATCGTCACCGATGACGGCGTGGAGTTGGAAGTCACTGTGCGAGGCGAGGGTCCGGCCCTCCTGCTCGTGCACGGATTCGGCGGGGCGAAGGAAGACTTCTTCGACCAGATCGACGACCTCGCACGTGACCACCAGGTGCTCGTCCCGGACCTGCGGGGGCACGGCGAGAGCGATGGTCCGGAGGACGAAGCGCGCTATTCGTTCGACCGGTTCGCGGCGGACCTCGTGAACATTCTCGACCACCTCGGACTCGAGTCGGTCCGGCTCCTCGGTCATTCGATGGGCGGCATGGTGGCGCGCCGGTTCGTGCTGGCGAACCCGCACCGGGTCGACGCGCTGATCCTCATGGACACCTCGCCGGGTCCGGTTCCGGGCATGGACGGCGAACTGATCGGTCTCGGCGTGCAGATCGCGAACGAGCAGGGCATGGACGAACTCAAGCGGGTGATGGACGCGTTCGCGCCCCTTGGGACGGCTGCGTACGAGCGGACGCTGCAGGAGCGCCCGGGCTACCGCGAGTTCGGCGACGCGAAATGGGAGACGCTCAGCCGGTCGATGTACACGAAGATGCTCATCGAGATCCGCGACCAGCCCGACGAGTTGGCCGCGCTCGCTGCGGTCCGGTGTCCCACGCTGGTGATCGTCGGGATCGAGGACACGCCGTTCCTCGGGGTCTCGGAGCAGGTGGTGGAAACGATCCCGGATGCGGTGCTCGTCGTCATTCCCGACGCCGGCCACTCACCGCAGTTCGAGAACGGTGCCGTCTGGCTCGACACCTTGCGCGGATTCCTTGCTGCGCTACGGACCACGTCGAACGCGGCCTAGCGACCACCCGGGTGGTCGGCGTTCGTCAGGAAGCGTCGCCCGTGGCCCGGGCCAGGAAGCGGTCCTCTTCGACCGCGACCCGGGTGATCCGACCCGCGGCGACGAGTCCGGCCCGATACTTCACCGAGACGCGGAACACGAGCCGACGACCCTCGATCGTCTCGAGCACGGCCTCGGCGGTCACCACCTCACCGACCGCAACGGGCGCGAGGTGATCCATCTGCACCCGGTAGCCGACGGTGGTGTGGCCGGCCGGGAGGTTGCTGGCGACCGCCTGCACGGCAGCCTGTTCGACGAGCAGGACCACGTGGGGCGTGGCCAGGACGGGCACGGTCCCGGTGCCCTGCGCCAGCGCAGTATCGGCATCGGTGACCGTGTGGGTGACGGATGCGGCGAGTCCGGCGTCGAGCGGCACGGGCGTACCATACGCGCGGTCCTCGCCGGTCGGTGGACTCACCGCGCGTGCGGTTCGTCACCTTGCCGGCGGTCGGCCCCGGTCCCCATCCGAGGGCTCGATGCCGTCGCCGCGGAACATTCGTGGGCGTCGACGCGTTGAGTCGTCATCCATTGTCGAACGTGTCGGGAGTCTCGCGGTGATCGAAACTGCAATCGTCGAAGCAACCCTTCAGCGTGCGCTGGCGGGCGGCGGTGATTTCGCCGACGTGTTCGTCGAGGACCGATCGTCGACCTCGGCCACCTACGACGACGGCAAGGTGGAGGAGATGCGCTCCGGCCGCAGTCGTGGCGCCGGGATCCGGGTGGTCCGGGGTGAGACCACCGGGTTCGCCCACACCTCGGACCTGACCATCGAGGGCCTCGGCGTCGCCGCCGAGGCGGCGGCCGCCGCGGCCGCGGCGGGAGGTCCGGGTACGCGCGTGGCCCCGCTCGTCGCCCGACCCGACGCCCCCACCTCGGTCGTGACTCTGCCGGAGACGGTGTCGAAGGCCCGCAAGGTCGAGATGATGGCCCGGGCCGATGCCGCGGCTCGCGCCGAGTCGCCGTCGATCACGCAGGTGACCGCGAGCTACGCGGACGGGCGCCGCCGGATCCTCGTGGCCAACTCCGACGGTGTGCTCGCGACCGACGACCAGGTTCGGACCCGATTCGCGGTGAGCTGTGTCGCCGGGGCCGACACCGGACTCCAGACCGGCAGCGAAGCACCGGGCCGCACGGTGGGATTCGAGTTCTTCGACGAACACCCGCCGGAGGAGATCGCCCGCCTCGCCGCGGCGCGCGCCGTGTCGAAACTCGACGCCCGACCCGCGCCGAGCGGGAAGCTGCCGGTGGTCCTGCGCAAGGGCGCCGGCGGGGTGCTCTTCCACGAGGCGTGTGGCCACGGCCTCGAGGCCGACATCATCAAGCGGGACGCGTCCGTCTTCCGCGGCCTCATCGGCCAGCGGGTCGCCGGTCCCGGGGTAACGCTCGTCGACGACGGCGCGCTCGCCCGCGACTGGGGCGCGTGCGTGATCGACGACGAAGGCGCGCCCGCTCAGCGCAACGTGCTCATCGACGACGGCATCCTCACCGACTACATGTGGGACCTGCTCCGCGCTCGGGGCGAGGGCCGCCCCAGTTCGGGGAACGGCCGGCGGGAGACGTACCAGCACCTCCCGATGGTGCGGATGACCAACACCTACATCACGCCCGGCACCGAGGACCCCGACGAGATCATCCGCCAGACCCCGTACGGCCTGTACTGCGTGGCGCTCGGTGGGGGTCAGGTGAACCCCGCCACCGGCGACTTCGTCTTCGGCATCACCGAGGCGTACATGATCGAGAACGGTGAGCTCACCTACCCGGTGCGGTCGGCGCAGCTCATCGGGAACGGGCCCGAGACCCTGCGGGCCGTGGACGTGGTCGGCAACGACTTCGAGACCTGGACCGGCATGTGCGGGAAGGACGGGCAGAGTGTCCCGGTCTCCTCGGGCCAGCCCACCCTGCG
>JBBQXR010000402.1:0-3009 GCA_038209455.1 Acidimicrobiia bacterium | reverse complement strand
GGACTCCTCTTCCTCTTCGACGTCCAAGTTCCGAAAGATTACTGCCGGGTCGGATCGCTCTCGGAGCCGCCGTCGATCAGGCGCTGGTAACGCTCGGCGAGCCGATCGCGGTCACTGCGCAGTTCGACGACGACGGGAACCAGCGCACGTTCAGTGCGGTCGAAGGACCGGAAGAGTGCTCGGATCTCGTCACGGAGACGGGCGGAAACGACGAGGACGAACGCCGCGCAGATCAACGCCACCACGGCGCCGGAGACGAGCAGGGCAATCGCCGATGAATCCATGGTCCGACGCTACTGCGCTCCGGGGTCAGTTCTGCATCGAGCGGCGGACGAGGTCCTCCAGCTCGGCGAACCAGTCGTCGCCTTCCAGCACGAGGTGGAAGTCGAGCAGGTCGTCGGGCTCGAGGGTCGGGCCGAGGCGAGGTTCGGACAGCTCGGCCGGCAGACGCCAGACCTCCATCCGTACGCCCGAGGACACGAGCAGGTCGACGATGCGCTTGCTCGCCCCCTTGGCGACGGCGATGCTGCACGTCGGGCAGCGGAAGGTGTAGGACCCGCTTTCGTCGTCGGAACAGACCCGCACGACGAGCTCGGTGGCTCGCAGCTGGACATCCCCGCAGGTCGGACAGTTGGCTCGGATTGTGGTCACGCTCGAAGGCCCCTTGTGTTTCTCCGGTCTGAGAGAGCCATCGGCAGCGCGCCGGGGGTGCTTGAGCGCCCTTTGCCGGATGGAAGGGGGGTCGTTTCGACAGGACGGCCGGCGAGCGGACACGATCGACGGCGTGGTCATCACGTTCGCCCATCGCGGCGCCCGCTCCGAACGGCCCGAGAACACCCTCGCCGCCTTCGAACGCGGCCTTGAGTTGGGGGCCTCCGGGCTCGAGAGTGACGCCTGGATGTCGGCCGACGGCGAGGTGGTGCTGGTCCACGACGGTGTGTTCCGGCGCGGACTCCGCAAGATCCGGGTCGGTTCCAGCACGGCGGCGGAACTCGCCGAGTTCGACATTCCCCGTCTCGCTGACCTCTACCGGGAGTGCGGGACCGACTTCGAGTTGTCGATCGACGCCAAGGAGGACGCGGTCATCGGTCCGATGGTCGAGGTGGCTCGCGCGGCCGGCAGTGGTGCCCCCGGTCGATTGTGGATCTGTACGCCGGACCTCGAGTCGCTACGGACGCGGCGGTTGGAACTGGCCGACGTGAAGTTGGTCCACTCCCCCGGCTACGGCGCGCTGCCGTCGGCGACGCTCGAACGCCACGCCGCGGACCTGGCGTCGGCGCACGTCGATGCGCTGAACCTCCACCATTCCGACTGGTCGCTCGGCACCGTCACCCTGGTGCATCGGTTCGGCGTCAAAGCGTTCGCATGGGACACCCAGGAGATGCGGCACCTGCTGCGGGCGTTGCGCTTCGGCGTCGACGGTGTGTTCTCCGACCGGGTCGATCGGATGCTGGCGGCAGTCGGCGAGTGGGGTGCCTCGCCCGATTCGTGACGGCGGTTACGCAGACTCGCCGTCGAGTTCGCGGCGTCGGAAGACCACATAGAGCAGCGAGCCGAAGCCGATCGCGATCGGCACTCCCCACAGCCATCCGGGGACGTCGATTCGATCGAGTGGCCAGATCGTCACGAACACCGGACCGACGAACAGATTGCGGTTTGCCGGACCCCAGTGCGTCGAGTCGTTGGAGTACTGCCGGTTGTCGCCGAGCATGAAGTAGGAGTTCGCGGGCACCTTGGCCGGGCCGAAGGTGGTCGACTGCAGACCTGCCGGCAGATACGGCTCGCTCAGCACCTTGCCGTTGATCAGGATCTTGCCGTCGCGGCCTTCGATGGTCTCACCCGGCATGCCGACGATGCGTTTGACGAGATCGTCCATGTTGCTGATGTGCGCGTTCGGCGGGGTCCGGAACACGACCACATCACCACGCGACGGGTCGCGCAAGTCATACGCGAACTTGTTGACGAGGACCCGGTCGTCGGTCTCGAGGCGCGGGACCATGGACTCGGACGGGATGAAGAACGTTTGGAATGCGTATCCGCGGACCAGGAACGCGAACCCGACCGCCACCGCGATGATCACGACCCATTCGACGATGTTGCGGACACTCCCGTCCTTGGCCGGCGCGCTCACTGGTTGCGACGGATACCCGATTGTCGGCGCGGTCGATGGCGAGGTCGGGCCGGGGCCCATGTCGTCGGGGTTCACTCGCTGATCCTCCCACGTGCCGGGTCCGTCGCCGGCCATTCCGGGCGTGAGCTTGGTCGAAACCGCCGAAAGGCCACCGTCGTGCTCAGGGTCTCTTCAGCTGGAGGCGGTCGGCGCGTCTGCGTACCGGCGCAATACGCGCGCCGCGCAGCGGGCACCGAGGTCGTGCCAGTCGGGCGGATCGGTCACCACCGCTGCCGGGCCGACCTGCATCAGGATGCGTTCGAGCCATGCCGGTTCGCTCACGACCAGCGTCACCCGCTGGCGACCGTCCGCGAGCTCGACCACGGCTTCCGACGGTGCGCTCTCGGCGACCCAGCTCGCGCCGCGTGGCAGCTCGACGGTGACCCGGGGATCATCAGGACGCGGGTGGTACACGTGCGCCGCGGGACCACTCGGGGCCGGCTCGAAGGTGACCTCCGTCGGCCGGACCGCGCGGATGCGGTCGACGCGGAACATGCGGGGTTCCTCACGCATCGAGCAGTACGCGTCCGTGTACCACTCGCCGAATGCGAAGAACGGCGGGCCGGGGTCGATGGCGCGGGTGCTGAGCTCGTCGCGTCCGCCACTCCAGTAATCGATTTCGACGCGGTGGCCCTCGGTCGCGGCGAGTCGGATTTCGTCGAGGAACGGTGGCGCGGTGACATCGACCACCACCTCGGTGACACCGAGCGCGTGTTCCAGCTTCTCCACCGCGGTGGCGAGCGGCCCGGTGGGATCGGACCCGTCGACCGCAAGGAGGGCCCGACCACCGGCCAGGAGCGCGAGACCCTCGGCCGCGCTGAGTTGCAAGGGACGCGTGA
>JBBQXR010000401.1:0-3019 GCA_038209455.1 Acidimicrobiia bacterium | reverse complement strand
CCCACCCAGCAACAACCCGACCAGCCCGTGCTGCTCACCTGGCTCGGGCCGCTCGCCCTTGCCGACGATCAGCACATCCCCCTGAACACCGACGACGCGCACCTGCGGCGCATCGCACGCGAGTTCGGCATTCCCGCGTTCGGCACCGACGCCCTCCTAGAAGCACTCGTCCGCAACACCACGATCCCCATTCGACAGCAGTTCGACTTCCAGAAGGCCCTCGTCGAGCACAACTTCGGGGACATTCCCGCTGTGATCAGCTACCTCAACCTCGTACTCAACGAACACGACTTTCACGACACCGCGCGCTATACGGGCAACCTGTCCCGCCCCGCCGTCTGGCGACGACATCACGACCTCATCGTCGGCTTCAACGACCTCATCCGCCTCATCGCCAACACCGACCCCGACGCCATCCCCGCCTGGGTGTTCGCGGCCACGACCGGCCTCGGGCTCGCCGTCATCCTCGAACAACACGAAAACGTGCTCGGCACCCTCATCACCCTCGCCATCGTCGCCGCACGCCTCGACCCCCACCGGACCGCCGCCATCGTCGCCGCCGGCAGAAGTGCCGCCGCACGCCTCGACCCCCACCGGCACCCTGATCCCGCTCCCGGCATCGTCCGCGGCATCTGGGAACTCACCGAACACCTCGACATCACGGTCGACCAACGCCGCCAGTACGTCACCACCCTGTTCAGCGAGTGCGGTGACGACATTGCCTGCGACCTCACCCGCGCAATACTCGGACTCGACCCTGACCGCTCGCCCGGGACCCCATGATTCCGGGTAAAGCATCACCTTTTTAAGGTGATGCTTCAAGCCTCCAAGCGCGTTCAAGAGGTGCCGTCGGGGCTTGAGAATCACTGTGATTGTGAGCGTTCGACGGCTGGCGCAGCCCGCGGCCAGCCCGCGGAAGGTCGGTAAACGGGGGTCAACTGAGGTCAACTCCGGACACCTAAAACTGCTGGTCAACGTCGGTTTTCAGGCGTTTGCGCAGGTCACGGATTTGCGCCATTTCACATTGCCAAGGTGAGGGTCGCGAGTTCGAATCTCGTCGTCCGCTCCAATAACCGCAGGTCAGACGCACTGCGGCACCATGTAGGTACCTGCCCCTTCGGGGGCAGGTCCGCGTAGAGTCCGCGGAGGATCACTTTCGCGAGCGCTGTCGCGGACCGAGTGCAGTCCGCGAGTCCGCGAGATTCCTGGCGTTCCGGGTCTGACCGGCCTCCGACCGGCGGCGCAACAGTCTCGAAATCGGTACTGTTCAGACGTCGGCCCATCGCGAAGGGGTCCGCCATAAGAGTACTGATAATGGTACTGTTCAGGCATGGCCAAGACGCTCGTGCCGCAGGCGGATACCTATCGCCGACGACTGCGCGAGACCGCGCTGGACAACCACGGCTACATCACCACCCGCATGGCCGACGAGTTGGGCGTGCCGACGATCGAACTTCGCAAGTTGTCGGCTCGGGGTGGCCTCACGAACATCGCGTACGGGCTCTACCGGTTCGACGACATTCCGCACGATCAATGGGGCTCCTATCTCGAGGCGGTCCTCAGGGTCGGTCCGGACGCGTACCTGACCGGCGATGCGGTGCTCGAAATGCACAACCTCGCCTTCGTGAACCCCGCACGGTTGCGGGTCGCGACGCCGCATCGCGTCCGCTCGAAGTTGCCGGCGCACATCGAGCTGGTGCACGCCGCGCTGCCGCCGTCAGACCTCACGAACTACGAAGGGGTGCCGTCGGCGACGGTGGCCCGCGCGCTGCTGGATTGTCGCGGCACCGTGATGAGGGACCGACTGTTGGAGGCGACCGACGAGGCAGAACGCGAAGGGTTGCTGCGCCGCAAAGAAGCCGAACACGTCCGAGACGCCATCGGTGCCAGGTGATGACCCGCCGCGATCCACCACCGAACCTCGGCTCGCTCACGAAGCGGATTGCCAACCTCGCGGCCGGGACCGGGCGCCCGGTCCGCCGCGTCCAGCGCGCCGTCGCCAACACCGTGATCGGCCAGACCCTGCCGCCCGGTGTGGTGAAGGGCGGAACCGCACTCAAGCTCCGCGTGGGCGAGGCCGGCAGCCGATTCACCCCCGATCTCGATGCCGCCCGGTCCCCAGGTACGTCTCTCGAGGAATCCTCGACGCGCTTGATGCAAATCTCGACGTCGGGTGGAGCGGGTTCACCGGAAAGATCGTGGTGCTCGATCCGGCTGCACCCGCCGGCGTCTCCACGGACTACGTCATGCAGCCGTTCGACCTCAAGATGCAGTTCCGCGGCAAGGCCTGGCTGACCGTCCGGTTCGAGCTCGGCCACGACGAGATCGGCAGCACGGCCACGCCCGAGCTTCGCATGGCCGATGATCTCATCGACATGTTCGACACCCTCGGCCTGGACCGACCCCAACCTGTTCCTGTTCTGGCGATCGAGCGCCTCGCCGCCGACCTGCGAGCGGAGTTCCCAGACATGACCGGGTTGTCTCGGTCGAACTTGCACTACATGCGCCAGATGGCGGGCGTCTGGTCAGTCGACGCAATCGTCCAACAGGCTGTTGGACAATTGCCGTGGGGCCACGTCACCGTTCTGTTGGGCAAGCTTCCCGATGCCGAGGCCAGGAACTGGTACGCCGAAGGCGCGGTGGCGGAGGGCTGGTCACGGGGCGTGCTGATCGACCGGATCAAGGGGCAGCTCCATCTGCGAGTGGCAGCCGCCCCGTCGAACTTCCCGGTCCAGCTGGCGGCTGACGATTCAGACCTGGCCCAGCAGTTGGTGAAGGACCCGTACGCATTCGAGTTCCTGGGGCTGAGTGGCGCGGTCGCGGAACGCGATCTTGAGCAGGCGCTCATGGAACACCTGCAGCGGTTCCTGCTCGAGCTGGGCCACGGGTTCGCGTTCGTCGGCCGGCAGTGGCACTTCGAGATCGACGGTGACGACTTCTACGTCGACCTCCTGTTCTTCAACTTCGTGCAGAACCGGTTCGTGGTGGTTGAGCTCAAGGTCGACAAGTTCCAGCCGGC
>JBBQXR010000400.1:0-3019 GCA_038209455.1 Acidimicrobiia bacterium | reverse complement strand
GAACGCCACTGGCGGGTCGGGCCCACGGCAGACGAGGAGTCGGGGGGCCGTCGGGGGAAAACCGCGGCCCCCCCCGCAAGAAAACACTCACCCGGGTGCGGGGCAGGCGGGCCGCGGACCCCGGGGGGTCGGTATAGCGCCGGGGGGTTGTGGCGCCCCGCTTCTCCTCACCGTCGGGCTCCCGGTCGCGAGGCAGCGAATCTCTCGGGAAGTCCCGAGGGTCGCCGGTATGCTCCGGCGATGTCCGACGCGGTGAACGAACTCGGTCGACGCGCGCGCATCGCGGCGCGGATGTTGGCCAAGGCGGGCACCGAAGCCAAGGACGCGGCGCTCGAGAGTGCGGCTGACGTGTTGCTGCAGTCGAGTCGGGAGATCCTGGCCGCGAACGCCGCCGATCTCGAGGCGGCCGCGGCCGACGGGATGGAGGCCGGTCCGCTCGATCGCCTCCGTCTCACGGATGCTCGCTTGGCGGCGATGGCCGACGGATTGCGCAGCGTGGCGGCGCTGGCCGACCCGGTGGGTGAAATCGTGGCCGGCTGGGTCCGCCCCAACGGTCTCGAGATCCAGCAGGTGCGCGTGCCGCTCGGCGTCGTGGCGATCATCTACGAGAATCGACCCAACGTCACCTCGGACGCGGCCGGGCTGTGCGTGAAGGCCGGCAACGCCGCGCTGCTCCGCGGCAGTGGCACGGCGCTGCGCTCCAACGTCGCCATCGCCACCGCGCTCCGCGCCGGGTTCGCGAAGGCCGGCCTGCCCGAGGACGCGCTGATCCTCGTCGACGATGCTTCCCACGAGGTCGCCGTGGAGGTGATGCAGCTCACGGACTACGTCGACTGCCTCATCCCGCGCGGGGGTCCGGCGTTGATCGCCTCCATCCGCGAGAATGCAACGGTCCCGGTGATCATCGACGGCGACGGCAACTGTCAGATCTACGTGGACGCATCGGCCGACCTCGAACGCGCCGTCGACATCGTCGTCAACGCGAAGACGCAGAGGCCGAGCGTGTGCAACGCCGCCGAGACCCTCATCGTGCACGAAGCCGTCGCCGACGAGTTCCTGCCGACCGTGGCCGCCGCACTGATTGCCGAAGGCGTCGAGTTGGTCGGCGACGCGCGTGCGCGGGCGATCCTGCCCGAAGCCGGTGTCGCCACCGACGACGACTTCGCGAGTGAGTTCCTTGCGCTGAAGCTGAGTATCGGTGTGGTCGACTCGCTCGACGCAGCGATCGACCACGTGAACCGGTTCAGCAGCGGTCACACCGAGGCGATCCTCACGCGTGATCTCGACGCGGCCCGTCGATTCACCCACGAGGTCGATGCCGCCGCGGTCGTGGTGAACGCATCGACGCGCTTCACCGATGGTGAGCAGTTCGGCTTCGGCGCCGAGATCGGAATATCGACCCAGAAGCTCCACGCCCGTGGACCGATGGGATTGCAACAGCTGACGACCGCGAAGTACGTGGTCTGGGGTAGCGGACAAGTGAGGACCTAGTGGCGGAACGTTTCTCTTCGGTCGACGATGTCGTCGAGCGCCTGCGCGGAGTGGACTACCTCTCCGACACCGGCATCGCGGGGGTGGTGTACCTCGCCGACCGGCTCGAGAAGCCCGTACTCGTGGAGGGCCCGGCCGGCGTCGGCAAGACCGAGTTGGCCAAGGCCATTGCCGAGGTCACCGGCTCCCGCCTGATCCGGCTCCAGTGCTACGAGGGTCTCGACGAGTCCAAGGCCCTCTACGAGTGGAACTACAAGAAGCAGTTGCTGCGGATCCAGGCCGACCGTGAGCACGAGGCCGACTGGGCGGCGGTCGAGTCCGACATCTTCTCCGAGTCGTTCCTCCTGACCCGCCCGTTACTCGAGGCCATCCGGTCCGAGGAGCCGATCGTGCTCCTCATCGACGAGGTCGACCGGGTCGAGGTCGAGACCGAGGCATTGCTCCTCGAGGTGCTCTCCGACTTCCAGGTGTCGATCCCTGAGCTCGGCACGATCAAGGGTCGCCAGATTCCGATCGTCCTGCTCACGTCGAACAACACCCGGGAGCTGTCCGAGGCCCTCAAGCGCCGGTGCCTGTACCTCCACATCGACTACCCGGAACTCGAACGCGAGAAGGAGATCGTGCGGGTCCGGGTCCCCGAGATCGACGACGAGTTGGCGGAGCAGATCGCTCAGGTCGTCCGTTCGATCCGGTCGCTCGACATCAAGAAGGCACCGTCGATCTCGGAGACGATCGACTGGGCGCGCACGCTTCTCTACCTGGGTTACAAGTCCGTCGACCAGAAGGTGATCGGCGAGACGCTGCACGTGTTGCTCAAGTACCAGACCGACATCGCCAAGGCGCGCAAGGAGCTCGTCGACTCGCCCCTGCCGAGCGCCCGGGGATGACGTGGGTCTGCACATCGCGAAGTTGCAGGACGCGATGACCCGCAACCAGATCGAAGTGCCCTCGGGCGTCGGTTCGGGTGTGATGCTCGACGTGCTCCAGGGCTTCGTGCACGAGCTGCGCGCCGCGGGACTGCCCGTGTCGATGACCGAGAACCTCGACGCGATGCGCGGGGTCGAACACATCCCGCTCACCGATCGTGATGCGTTCCGCGAGGTGCTCGCGGCGACGCTGGTGAAACACTTCCGGCACCGCCGCGCGTTCGACACCGTGTTCGACGTGTACTTCGCGTTGTACTCCGGCGGGATCGGCGACGACGGGGAGGGTGGCGAGGGCGACCAAGCCAACCAGGACCAGGACGCCGGTGGCGTGCCCGGCCAACAGGGGAGTGGGGGTGCCGGCGAGGGCGTGAGCAACGAGGCCCTCGCCGAAATGCTGCTCTCCGCGCTCATGAACATGGACCGGGAACAGCTCCGCCAGCTCGCCGCGATGGCGGTCGCCCGGTACGCGGGGATGGAACCGGGCCGACCGGTCGGGGGCACCTATTACCTGTACCGCACGCTGCGCCAACTCGACTTCGACGGCCTGGCCGCCAAGATGATGGAGCAGCGGACGCCGAACGCCGGGGAGGAGCCACCCGACG
>JBBQXR010000399.1:0-3044 GCA_038209455.1 Acidimicrobiia bacterium | reverse complement strand
GATCCACGCATCACGAGAGCTTCTCGTGAACAGGGTCCTTCCCGTGACGGTGACGGACCGTTGCGTTGCTCCGGCCCCGGTAGCGCTCATTGCCCAACGCAAGGAGCCCCACATGGCCGTAGTCCTCATCGTCGCCCTGATCGCTCTGGCGGTGGTCTTCATCGGATTGGCGCTGTCACTTCGCATCGTGAAGCAGTACGAGCTCGGCGTTTTGTTCCGTCTCGGTCGCGTGGTCGGCGAACGCGACGCTGGCCTGAACTGGATCGCACCATTCATTGATCAGCTCCACCGCGTGTCGCTTCGGATCGTCACTCTGCCGATCCAGTCCCAGGGCATCATCACCCGAGACAACGTCAGCGTCGACGTGTCCGCCGTCGCCTACTTCCGGGTGACTGACGCGACCAAGTCGGTGGTCGCGATCGAAGACGTGGACGCGGCGATCAACCAGATCGCCCAGACCACGTTGCGAAAGGTCGTCGGTCAGCACACCCTCGACGAGACGCTCGCGGAGACGGATCGGATCAACGTGAATATCCGGGAGATCCTCGACGTCGCGACGCAGGATTGGGGCGTCATCGTCACCCTCGTGGAGTTGAAGGACATCCAGCTCCCCGAAAGTATGAAGCGGGCGATGGCCCGCCAAGCCGAGGCCGAACGTGAGAAGCGGGCCAAGGTCATCGCCGCCGAAGGCGAGTCGTTGGCGGCCGCGGCTCTGGGCGAGGCGTCGGACACGATGATGGCTCATCCGCTGGCGTTGCAGCTGCGGAACCTCCAGAGCTTGGTGGAGATCGGTGTCGACAAGAACACCACCGTCGTCTTCCCCGCCCCGCTCATGAGCACTATCCAAGAGCTCGGTGCGTTCCTCACTCGAGAGTCCAAGGCGGTCGGGTCCCTGCCGATCTTGACGCCAGACGTGCCGGTGCCCGTGCCCGTGAACGGTGCGAATGGTTCGGGGGTTGCGGCGTGAAGCGCATCCTTGTCGGCATCGACGGTACCGAACCCGCGGCGGCCTCGCTCGGCTGGGCGACGCGTCTCGCGGAACGAGCCGGCGCCGACATCATCCTCGCCAATGTCGTCCACCCGGACCAGGCCGAGTTCTCCGTCGACACCGCCGACGCACTGGCGATCGACATCGAACAGCACCTCCTGACCGACTGGTCGGCGCCGCTCCAAGCCAGCGACGTGGCCTGGTCGACGCGGGTGCTCACCGGGGCCCCAGACGCACTCCTTGATGCCGCCGATGGCGAGGACGTCGATCTCGTCGTGGTCGGCACCCAGGGTCACGGGAGCATCGTCGCCTTCCACATCGGCAGCCTCGCCCACCACCTCGCCCACGTTGCCCGTCGACCACTTGCCATCATCCCCGAACCCGCGGCGCACAACTCGATCGATCGCATCGTCATCGGCGTCGATGGATCCGACGGTAGTCACGTCGCGACGGAATTCGTGGCCGACCTGGCCGCCCAGACCAGCGCCGAGGTGCTTGCCGTGTACGTCTTGGAGCCGCTCGCCGAATGGGTACCGGACACCGACCCCCGCAGCTGGCGCCAGGCCGCCCAGGACCGGCTCGACACCGAATGGGTCGAGCCACTGCGAGCTGCCGGCGTCCCGGTCACGACCTCGATCATCGAGGACTTCCACCCGGTCGCAGCACTCACCACCGCGGCCGAAGCGGCTGGCGCCGGCCTGATCGTCGTGGGCACGTCCCGAGTCAGCGACGTCTTGGGGATGCGACTCGGGCGCGTTCCGCTCCAACTCGTCCACCATGCCCATACGCCTGTCGTCCTGGTGCCGCCGCGGACGCGGTCATGACCCAGTCGGACACACCGGATCGAGAACGAGGTAGCAAATGAGTAGTCAACCGAACCTGGACGGTGCGCTCCAGGTGATCATCGCCACCGACGGGTCGGAAGCGTCATCGCTGGCCGCGCACGAAGCCACCCGGTTGTTGCCCGCAGACGCCGAGGTGTCGCTCGTCATGGTGATCGATTCGTTCGAGGACCCGATGGCGGACGCGGGAGGTTTCGAAGGCCCGGTCTTCAGCGAGGAGGAGGCCGAGAACCAGCATCGTGAAGAGGTCGTGGGGGCCGAAGGTGCGCTCGCAGGGTCGGCGCGCGCCTTCGGGAACCGGCCCATCCATCAGCGGATCGTGGAGCGAGGCGAAGAGTCCGTCGGGGCCCGACTCTGCTCGCTCGCCGCAGAAGACGGCGCGGGTATGATCGTCGTCGGCTCGCATGGCCACGGTGCTCTGGCCGATGTGCTCTTGGGCTCGGTGAGCAATCACGTGATGCACCACAGCCCGTGCCCCGTCCTCGTCGTCCGTCACGCCTGACCCGGTCATCGGCGCGCAGCACCAAGTGATCGCGTCCACGGACTTCGCGGAGGAACGCTCGGGACGGCTGGTAGCTTGACCGAGCCGGCTCCGTTCCGAGAGTTCGGCCGTGCACGGTGTTGCTCCGGACCTCGGTGACTCCGCTTCACAGCGAGAGCGAGGCAACGATGTCGATTCTCGACGATGGTGTGCACGACAGGTCCGGCCCCGCGAACGGCGTTGCGACGTTGGCGGTCGGCCTCTCGCCGGAGCTGCGTGGCCGGATGGACGAGTACTGGCGGGCGGCGAACTACCTCTCGGTCGGGCAGATCTACCTGTACGACAACCCGCTGTTACGGCGGCCACTGGAGCTGGCGCACGTCAAGCCGTTGGTGGTCGGGCACTGGGGAACGACTCCGGGCCAGAACTTCATCTATGTCCACCTGAACCGCGTGATTTCCGAACGTGACCTCGACATGTTCTACGTCGCCGGGCCGGGCCACGGTGGACCGGCCCTGGTGGCCAACACGTACCTCGAGGGCACCTACAGCGAGGTCTATCCGAACATCAGCCGCGACGAGGCCGGCCTGCAGAAGCTGTTCAAGCAGTTCTCGTTCCCCGGTGGGATCTCGAGCCACGTCGCGCCGACGACACCGGGGTCGATTCACGAAGGCGGCGAGCTCGGCTACTCGCTCAGTCACGCGTTCGGCGCCGCGTTCGACAACCCGGACCT
>JBBQXR010000398.1:0-3045 GCA_038209455.1 Acidimicrobiia bacterium | reverse complement strand
CACTTCGGTCACCAGACGCGCCGTTGGAACCCGAAGATGCGTCGTTTCATCTTCGGCGAGCGCAACGGCATCTACATCGTCGACCTCCAGCAAACCCTGGAGCGCATCGACACCGCCTACCGATTCGTCCGCAGCACCGTGGCCGACGGGGGCACCGTCCTCTTCGTCGGCACCAAGAAGCAGGCCCGCGAGCCGATCCAGAACATGGCGAACCGCTGCGGCATGCCCTACGTCAACTACCGCTGGCTCGGCGGCATGCTCACCAACTTCCAGACCGTGCACGCCCGCGTGGCGAAGCTGCGGGAGATGGAGCGCCAGCTCGCCACCGGCGAAGTCGAGCAGATGATCAAGAAGGAAGGCCTCAAGCTCCGGCGCGAGGTCGTCAAGCTCGACCGCAACCTCGGTGGTATCCGCAACCTCGAGAAGCTGCCGAGTGCGATCTTCGTGATCGACACGAAACAGGAGCACATCGCGGTCACCGAGGCGAACCGGCTCGGTATCCCCGTGGTCGCGATCGTCGACACCAACTGTGATCCGGACATCATCCAGTACGTGATCCCGGGCAACGACGACGCGATCCGCTCGTCGAACCTCATGTGTCGGGTCATCGCTGACGCGGTCGACGAAGGTCGCCACCTCGCGCAGAAGAAGGGTGCTCGTCCGGGGACCAAGGCCGAGGCCGTCGCGCCGAAGCCCCTCACCCCCGAGGAGATGGCAGTCCGGGAGGCCCAGCAGGCCGAGGCCCGCAACGCGGCCGCGACCCAACAGGCCGCACGCGAGGCCCGCATCGCCGCCGAGAAGGCGGAGAAGGCCGAGAAGGCCGCAGCGGAGCCCGAGCCGGAGGCGCCCGCGCCCGCCACCGACGCGCCTGCGACCGACGCCGCGGCGCCCGAGCACACAGGTGACAACACCGATGGCTGATATCGCCGCCAAGGACGTCGCCACGCTGCGCAAGCTCACCGGCGCCGGGATGATGGACTGCAAGAAGGCGCTCGTCGAGTCCGACGGCGACATGGAAGCGGCGAAGGACTGGTTGCGCAAGAAGGGCCTGTCCGGCGCGGCGAAGCGTGAAGGCCGGGCGGCCGACCAGGGTGCGGTCGAGGTCGTGGTCTCCGGCGACCACGCCGCGGTGGTCGAACTCAACTGCGAGACCGACTTCGTCGCCAAGAGCGCCGACTTCAAGGAGGTCGTCGCGACCTTGGCCCAGCAAGTGGCCACGAACGGCGATGCCGACCTCGCACGTCAGGCATTCCGGGATTCCACGGTGGGCGAAACCATCACCCAGATGGGCTCCACGCTCGGCGAGCGGATCGAACTCGGTCGGGTCGTGCGTTACGAGTCCGCCGGCGGTGTGCTCGACGCGTACAAGCACGTCCAGAACGATCGCGGGACCATCGGCGTGCTCGTCGAACTGGCGGGCGTGGCGCCCGGCGACGAGAAGGCGCAGGCGGTCGCCCACGACATCGCGCTCCACATCGCGAGTGCGGCGCCCCGGTTCGTCAGCAAGGACGACGTGCCCGCAGACGCCATCGAGAAGGAGCGCGAGGTCCTCACCGAACTCACGCGGAACGAAGGCAAGCCCGAGAACGCCATCGAGAAGATCGTCGCCGGTCGACTCAACGGCTTCTACAAGGACTACTGCCTGCTCGAGCAGGGTTTCGTGAAGGAGCCCAAGACCACGATCGCCAAGCTCGTCGAGGGTCTCGGCGCCGGTGTCACGGTTCGACGTTTCACACGCGTCAAGGTCGGCGAGGACTGAGCACGTGTCCGGAAGCCGGTTCCGCCGCGTCATCCTGAAGCTCTCGGGTGAGTCCTTCGCCGAAGAGATCGGGTTCGGGATCGACGCCACGATCGTCGAGCGCATCGCCACCGAGATCGCCGACGCCCGGGCCGAACTCGGACTCGAGATCGCGATCGTCGTCGGCGGCGGCAACATCTTCCGGGGGATCGCAGGCAAGACCCGGGGCATGGACCGCGCCCGGGCCGACTACATGGGCATGCTGGCCACCGTGATCAACGCCCTGGCCCTCCAGGACGCCCTCGAGGGCGTCGGTCTGCCGACTCGGGTCCAGACCGCCATCACCATGGCCAAGGTCGCCGAGCCGTACATCCCGCTCCGGGCGATCCGGCACCTCGAGAAGGGCCGGATCGTCGTGTTCGCGGCCGGGACCGGGAACCCGTACTTCACCACCGACACCACGGCGGCCCTCCGGGGTGCCGAGATGGGGGCGGATGCGGTGTTGAAGGGCACCCACTCGGGCGTCGACGGGGTGTACAGCGCCGATCCCCGGCTCGACCCGACCGCGGTGAAGCTCGACTCGGTCTCGCATTTCGAGGTGATGAACCGGGGCCTCAAGGTGATGGACTCCACCGCGATCACGTTCTGCATGGACAACGCGCTGCCGATCATCGTGTTCGACGTGTCCACCCCGGGGAACATCCGCCGGGCCCTGATCGGTGAGGCGATCGGCACCCTGGTCAGCACGCCTTCCTGACCCCTCCTTCCTGACCACGCCTTCATACACAGATGGGAGACCTGAGATGGCGACCGCCCCTGAGGTGATGGCCGACTGCCGCGACAAGATGGCCAAGGCGATCGAGCACCTGAAGTCCGAGTTCTCCTCGGTCCGGACGGGCCGGGCGACACCGGCCCTGGTCGAGAAGATCCGGGTCGACTACTACGGCAGCGAAGTCCCGCTCCAACAACTGGCGGGGTTCAGCGTTCCCGAACCGCGGATCCTCGTGGTCTCCCCCTACGACAAGAGCGCGATGAGCGCCATCGAGAAGGCGATCCAGCAGAGCGACCTCGGCATCAATCCCGGCAACGACGGCCAGGTCATCCGGCTGGTCTTCCCCGAGTTGACCCAGGACCGACGTAAGGACCTGGTGAAGGTCGTCAAGGGCCAGGCCGAGGACGGCCGCGTGAGCATCCGGAACCTGCGCCGCCATGCCCGCCAGGAGCTCGAGGGCCTGGAGAAGAACGGCGATCTGTCCCAGGACGAGCTCGAACGCATCGAAAAAGAGCTGGAGAAGGTCACCCACGAG
>JBBQXR010000397.1:0-3089 GCA_038209455.1 Acidimicrobiia bacterium | reverse complement strand
ATCTTCACGATCACTCCCCCGGAGGCCGGTCCGCACGGACGGCAGACCGGTTCGGAGGCTAGTGCCCTTGACGGTGGGCAGGTCCCGTACGATCCCGATCACATCACTCGCACCTCTCGGAAGGACTGCTCATGGTCGGTGGCGCGCTTCGTATGGCCAGCATGGACGACCTCGACCTCCGGATGTCCGAGGGCGTCCGACCGCTCTACGACGCGGTGGTCGCGTTCATCCGCGACGACGTCGATCCGATCACCGAGGAGTTCTACCGACTCGGGGAAGGCCGCGCCGAGCGATGGAGCTGGGCGCCGGGGCAGCTCGAACTCCTCGACGACGCCAAGGCCAAGGCGCGTGAACAAGGGTTGTGGAACTTCTTCCTGCCCGACGCCGAGACCGGCCAAGGCCTCAGCAACCTCGACTACGCGTACATCGCGAACGAACTCGGGAAGAACCGGCTCGCGTCCGAGTGTCTCAACTGTTCGGCGCCCGACACCGGCAACATGGAGGTACTCGAACGAGTCGGCACTCCCGAGCAGAAAGCGGAATGGCTCGAGCCGCTGCTGAACGGTGAGATCCGATCGGCGTTCGCGATGACCGAACCGGGAGTGATGAGCTCGGACGCTCGCCAGATCCAGACCAGCGCGGTGCTCGACGGCGACGAGTGGGTCATCAACGGCGAGAAGTTCTACATCTCGGGCGCCGGCGACCCGCGCTGCACGATCATGATCACGATGGTGCGCACCAGTCCGGATGCCGACGCGTACCGCCAGCAATCGCAGATCCTCGTCCCGCGCGACACGCCCGGCGTGGAGATCGTCGGCCCCATGTACGTGTTCGGTGCCGACGACGCGCCACACGGCCACATGCACATCCGCTTCACCGACGTGCGGGTCCCGGAGTCGAACATCCTCATGGGCGAGGGCCGCGGGTTCGAGATCTCCCAGCTCCGACTCGGCCCCGGTCGGATCCACCACTGCATGCGCTCGATCGGTGCCGCGGAACGGGCGATCGAGATGATGGTCGACCGCGGCATGAGCCGGGAGGGCTTCGGCAAGAAGCTGATCAACCTCGGCAAGAACCTCGAGGTCGTCTCACGGGCGCGGATCGACGTCGAGGCGATGCGCCTCATGGTGCTGCGCGCGGCCAAGGCCATGGACACGCTCGGCAACGCCGAGGCTCGGGTCTGGGTGAGCGCGGTGAAGGCGATGGTGCCGGAGAAGTGTTGCGACATCATCGACGAGGCGATGCAGATGCACGGTGCCGCGGGCATCTCGCAGTGGTTCCCGCTCGCCGACATGTGGCACGGCCAGCGGACGCTTCGCCTGGCCGACGGCCCGGACGAGGTGCATCACCAGGTGGTGGGCCGCGCCGAGGTGAAGGCCCGCATGGCCGAACCGCTCGCGGGCGATCCGCACACCACCCGCGGTTCCACGTTCACTGGTCCGTGAGCGATGCGACGGCCTCGTCGCGCAACTGCCGTTTGAAGATCTTCCCCGACGCGATCCGAGGCAGCGGTGTCGCGCTCGTCGTGATGGAGCGCGGGATCTCGAACCGTGCGAGGTGTTGGGCGAGGAACTCGCGCAGCTCGTCGAGGTCGAGTTCGGGGTCGGCGTGGATCGTCGCCCCCACTTCCTCACCCAGTCGCTCGTCGGGCACGGCGTAGACCGCGGCCTCGTGCACACGGGGATGCATGAGGAGCGCAGCCTCCACGTGGCCGCACCCGATGTTCTCACCGCCGCGAATGATCAGGTCCTTGATGCGATCGACGATGAAGAGGTACCCGTCGGCATCGAGGTAGGCGACGTCGCCGGTGCGGAACCAACCGTCGTCGAACACCTCGGCGTCGACGTCGGGCCGGTTCCAATATCCACGGAAGACCGACGCGCCCCGCACCTGGAGTTCACCGCGCGCGCACTGCAGGCCTGCATCGTCGACAATGCGGAGGTCGAGGACGGCCGAGCACCGACCGGAGCTTGCGGGGTGATCGACGTAGTCGGTCCCGGAGATGCCGGCACCGATCGCGTTGGTCTCGGTCATACCCCAGCCCGTGTTGGGCGCGACTTTCTCGAACGACGCGTCGATCTGGCGCACCTGCTCCGGTGCGCGCGGCGCGCCACCACCGCCCACCACCCGCAACGACGACAGGTCACGCGCGCTCGTGGCCGCGATGCGCACCAGATCACCGGTCATCGCCGGAGGTGCGATGAACGAGTTCACCTGCTCGCGTTCGATCAGCTCCGCCGCGACCTCCGGCTCCCATTTGTACATGCACACGAGCTTGCGTTGGGCCCGGTACGACGAGAGGTACACCGCGTGGGAGCCGGTCACATGGAAGAGCGGCACCGCGAGGAGCGCGGCGTCCTGCACCTTGCGCCTGGTGCGCTCCGGTGGCTTCGCGTCGCCACGTGCGACGCGAGCGGCGGCGAACGTATCGAGTTCCCAGGAGAGCAGTGCACTGACCACGTTGCGGTGGGTCGACACCACACCCTTCGGATTCCCGGTGGAGCCCGACGTGTAGAAGATCGTGGCCGGATCGTCGGGCGACATCGCCGCGTTGGGCATCGCACTGTCCCTGCTCGGCGCGGGGCTCCCCGTCGTGCGGACCGGGATGATCAGGATGTCGACGGCGCGGGCACGCTCGATGCGCTCTGCATCGGCGAAGAGCACCTTCGCCCCCGAGTCCGCGAGGCCGAACGCCATCTCCTCGGGCTGCCACAGCGCGTTCATGGCCACCGCGATCGCGCCGATCGACGTGACCGCCATGAACGCCGTGATCCACTCCGGATAGTTCCGCATCGAGATCGCGACCCGGTCGCCGGCGTCGATGCCGTACTCGTCGACGAGCAGGTGCGCGGCTCGGGCGGCCTGTTCGTAGGTCTCCCGAAACGTGTACCGCTCGTTCTCGTACACCAGGAACGGTCGATCCGACGCCGTCGTCTCGAACAGGTCCCGCAGTGAGGTGGGTGCGTTGCGGAACGCGCGGACGGGTCCGCGTGGCGTCTCGACCACCTCAAGTTCGAAGGTCTGGCCGGGCGCGGTGAGGGAGGCGATGGCTTCGGCGCGGTTCATGGGTGGCATGTTCGCACGGGCTG
>JBBQXR010000396.1:0-3113 GCA_038209455.1 Acidimicrobiia bacterium | reverse complement strand
AGGTACATGATCGGGTCGATCATTTCGATCGACGGGGGACTGGTGACCTACGGGGGCGGGTTCCCGAAACCGCCGACTTCACCGACGAGCCCCACAGCGGCCGGTTGAAACGATGGCGCGACGACTGATCGACTTCACGTCGCTCTGGGACCTGATCGTCCAGCGTGCCGGGGACACGCCCGACGGACGGTTCGTCATCGACGAGGACGGCCGGACGCTCACGTTTGCGGAGTACCGCGACGGGTGTGAGCGCGCCGCCGCAGCACTGGCGGCCCGGGGTATCTCCGAAGGCGACGTGGTCTCGTGGCAACTCCCGACGTGGATCGAGTCCATGGTCCTGGTGGGAGGTCTCGCTCGGCTGGGTGCCGTGCAGAACCCGATCCTGCCGATCTACCGCGACCGGGAAGTCGGGTTCGTCGCACGCGAGGCCGGCGCCAAACTGCTCGTCGTGCCGGGTGAGTGGCGCGGGTTCGACTTCACTGCCATGGCCGAGGCGATCGCAGCGGAGAACCTCGGCCTCGAGGTGCTGGAGATCAATCGGGGCGACGAACTCCTCGGCGATGTCGCGGCCCTTCCTCCGGTGCCGACCGGTGGCGAGTCGTTCATCCCCGGTGTGCGCAAGGACGGACCGCTGCGCTGGCTCTTCTACACGTCGGGGACGACCGCCGACCCCAAGGGCGCGCGCCACACCGACAACACGGTTGCCGCCTCCGCCTACGCGATGGTCGACGCGTTCGACCTCACCGCCGACGACCGGAACGCGCTGGTCTTCCCTTTCACCCACATCGGCGGGATCGGCTGGTTGTTCTCCGGGCTGATGACCGGCTGTTCGCAGGTGATCGTGGAGGGCTTCGTTCCCGATCTCACCATCCCGGTGCTCGAGCGCGAGCGGGTCACGATCGCGGGTGCGGGCACGGTGTTCCACCAGGCGTACCTCGCGGCCCAGCGGGCGGCGCCGGACCGGCGACTGTTCCCCGAGACCCGGGTGTTCGTCGGCGGCGGCGCAGCCAAGCCGCCGCAACTCCACTACGACGTGAAAGAGGAACTCGGGGGCATCGGCATCTCCTCGGGGTACGGGCTCACCGAGTGTCCGATCCTCTCGATCGCGCACGTCGGGGCGACCGACGAGCAACTCGCCAACACCGAGGGTTCGCTGTGCCTCGGCGTCGTCGTGAAGGTCGTGACGCTCGAAGGTGCCGTCGCCGAACGCGGACAGGAGGGTGAGATCCGGGTCACCGGTCCCAATCTCTGCCTGGGCTACGTGGACGAGGCCCTCAATGCCGAAGGCTTCGACGACGAGGGCGACTTCCGCACCGGCGACCTCGGGATGGTCCGCGCCGACGATCACGTGGTGATCACCGGGCGGCTGAAGGACGTCATCATCCGCAAGGGCGAGAACATCTCGGCCAAGGAAGTGGAGGATCTCCTCTTCACCCACCCCGGCATCGTCGACGCCGCGGTCATCGGTCTGCCCGACCCCGCGTCGGGCGAGCGGGCGTGCGCAGTGATCGTCCCCGTGGACCCGGCGGCGCCGCCGACCCTCGCCGAGCTGTTCGAGTTCTGCAGGGACGCTGGCCTGATGGTGCAGAAGATCCCCGAGCAGCTCGAGATCGTCGACGTGCTGCCGCGGAACCCCACCGGCAAGGTGCTCAAGCACGAACTGCGCAAGCGGTACTGACGTGCCTCTCGACGCCGAGCAGGCCGCGCTCGCGGCACGGGTCTCGAACTGGGGTCGGTGGGGACCCGACGATCAGCGGGGCACGCTCAACCTGATCGACGCCGACGCAGTGAAGCGCGGCGCCGCCGCTGTCCGCCGGGGCGTGTCGTTCTCGCTGTCGATCCCCATGGACGACGACGGCCCCCAGACCGGGCGCATCCTCGGCCGCAAGAACCCTCAGCTCACGATGCTCCAGGCGTCCTACGCGTTCAGCGGCGACGCACGTGACTTCGCCACGAGCGACGACGAGGTGCTCACCGGCACGCAGTCGGCCACGCACTGGGACGCGTTGGCGCACGCCGGGTACGAGGGCCTGCTCTACAACGGCATCCCCGCCGACGCCGTGACCATGGAGTCCGGAGCCACCAAGCTCGGGATCGAACACTTCGGACCCGTCGTCACCCGCGGACTGCTCTGCGACGTCGCCCGGCTCCACGGCGTCGAGTACTTCGAGGACGCGTACGCGGTGACCGGTGCCGACCTCGACGCCTGCCTCGGTGACCTCACCCCGTTGGCCGGTGACATCGTGCTGGTACGGACCGGCCAGATGCACTGGCTCCGGGTCGGCGACCGCAACCGCTACGCCGACATCTCACCCGGTATCGGTCTCGACGCAGTCGAGTGGCTGCACGACCACGACATCGCGGCGATCGCGAACGACACCCACGTGTTCGAGCCGTACCCGTGCCCGGGTGTGAACCCGTACCTCTTCCCCACACACATGATCGAACTCCGCGACGTCGGTATCCCCCAGGGCCAACAGTGGGACCTCGACGAACTCGCCGCCGATTGCGCGGCGGACGGCATCAACGAGTTCCTCCTCGCCGCCACGCCGCTACCCGTCACCCACGCCTGCGGCGGACTCATCGCCCCCACTGCGACGAAGTGAGCCATGTACATCGATTGTGATCATCAGTTCCACGGGCACGAGAGTGGCTGCGGCATGGGTGCGACGGAGTGATGTCTACCTACCTCGTCACCGGCGCGGCATCTGGGCTCGGCGCGGCTGTCACCGCCCGACTGCGTGCCGCCGGCGGTCGGGTCGTGACCGTCGACCTCCGCGACGCCGACGTGACCGTCGACCTCGGCACCGCGTCCGGGCGGGAGGAAGGCATCGCCGCGGCGCTCGCACTGGTCGACGGTCCGCTCACGGGCCTCGTGCCCTGCGCCGGCCTCGGTCCCCAGGTGCCGGACCATGCGTTGATCGCATCGGTCAACTACTTCGGCGCGGTCGCGTTCCTCGACGGGTGCCCGGTCGCCCCCAACGGTGCTGCGGTCGCCATCTCCTCCAACTCGACCACGATCGACCCCACCGTGAATGCCCCGCTCGTCGACGCCTTCCTGGCCGGAGACGAGCCACTCGCCCGGTCGCTCGCCACCGACCTCGCCGGCAACT
>JBBQXR010000395.1:0-3183 GCA_038209455.1 Acidimicrobiia bacterium | reverse complement strand
AGATTGCGGTCGTGACCGGATCGGGCCGCTCGTCCACTGGTGACCCGGCGCTCATCTATCCGATGGAGATGGACCCCTTCTACCTGGCGCCGCTCGGTGTCGATCCGCTCACGTTCGCGGCGCTCCAGGCGCGTGCGGTGATCGCCGCGGGGATCGCCGACGAGCGGTCGATGGCCGAGGTCGCGGCGCGGTCTCGGCGTGATGCGCTCGCGAATCCCAACGCGCAGGTGGCGGGGGAGTTCGACGTCGACGAGTTGCTCGCGGGCGATTATGTGCGGGAACCGCTCCGGCGCCACGACCTGCCACCGATCACCGATGGCGCGGCCGCGATGGTCCTCGCCACCGGCGACCGTGCGCGCCAACTGCGCGACCGGCCGGCATACATCACCGGCTTCGACCACCGCACCGAGGGGCACAACCCTGCGTACCGGGACCTCGGCGAGTCACCGTCGACGCGTATCGCCGCCGCGGCCGCGAACCTCGACACCGGTCCGGTGGAAGTGGCCGAACTCCAGGCCGCGTTCACCCACGAGGAACTCCTACTCCGGCACACGCTCGGTCTCGGTGACGACGTCGCGGTCAACCGGTCGGGCGGCGCGTTGGCGTCGAACCCGATCATGGCGACCGGCCTCGCCCGCATCGGATACGCCGCCGATCACATCTTCGGCGGCGGGCACCGTGCACTGGCCCACTCCACCTCGGGCCCGTGTCTGCAACAGAACCTGATCTGCATCCTGGAGGACGAGTCATGAGCGCGGAACCGTGTGCGATCGTCGGGGTCGGCCAGACCCACCACAAGTCGCGCCGGCACGACGTGTCGTACGGCGGCCTCGTGCGGGAAGCAGTCTTCCGTGCCCTCGACGACGCACAGATGACGATGGCCGATATCGATGCGGTGGTCATCGGCAAGGCCCCCGATCTCTTCGAGGGTGTGATGAAGCCCGAGCTCTACCTGTCCGATGCGCTCGGCGCGGTGGGCAAGCCCATGTTCCGCGTGCACACCGCCGGTTCGGTCGGCGGGACGACCGCGATCGTCGCGGCATCGCACGTGCAGGCGCGCAAGCACCAGCGCGTGTTGGCGGTCGCGTTCGAGAAGCAGTCGGAAGGCAACGCGCAGTTCGCGCTCGGCAGTGGCCGCGGCGCGTCACTCGGCGCGGGCGGCGCGTTCGCGCCGTTCATCCGCGCCTACATCCAGCGCAGCGGTGCACCCGAGCACATCGGGTGGAAGGTCGCAGTGAAGGACCGTCAGAACGCGCTGAAGAATCCGTACGCGCACCTGAAGCTCAAGGACATCTCGATCGAGAAGGTGAAGGAGTCGCCCATGATGTGGGAACCCCTTCGGTATCTCGAGTCCTGCCCGTCGTCCGACGGTGCGTGCGCCGTCGTCCTCACCGACGAAGCGGGCGGGAAGGCCGCGGCGGCCGACGGTCGGACGCCCGCGTGGATCCTCGGCGCGTCGTCGCGGAGTGAGCCGCCGAGCTTCCCGGGTCGCGACCCGGTCCGTCCCGCGGCGTGCGTGCAGGCGGCGTGGGACGTCTACAAGATGGCCGGCATCACGAATCCGCGCGAGCAGATCGACGTGGCCGAGTTGTACGTGCCGTTCTCGTGGCACGAGGCGATCTGGCTCGAAGGTCACGACATCGCGGCGCCCGGTGACGGTTGGAAGATGATCGATGCCGACGAGACCGCGCTCACCGGCAGCTTCCCCGTGAACCCGAGCGGCGGCGTATTGTCGAGCAACCCGATCGGCGCGTCCGGACTCCTACGTTTCGCCGAGGCCGCCAACCAGGTCCGCGGCGCCGCGGGGGAGCATCAGGTGACCGACGCCAACGTCGCCCTCGCCATGGCCTACGGCGCCAACAGCCAGTACTTCAGCACCTGGGTCGTCGCGAACACGCTGGGGCTCGAAAAATCCTAAAGAAATCGGCGTTTTGCTCGACATGGGCGAACACCAGTTCGGTATACTTCGGGCAGGTCGGGGCAAGCCGATCGGGAGTGCCGGAACGGGTGTGAAAGGGGTCGAGATGCTGGAGCAGTTGCCCAGGATCGTCGGCTCCACCCGGGCACTCGTCTCCGGGCTCGACCCCGCCGCCCTCTCGGGCGCGGAGGCCAAGTCCGCGGTCACGGCATTCGTCGAGTTGGAGAAGTTGGCTGCCGCCGGGCGCCTGTTGGCCGCGGCCCGCCTCGACGAGACCGGCGCCTGGGTGGGCGACGGAACCCACCGGGACATCGAGGCGTTCATGGCCGCCACTTCCGGCACTTCGGTCGGCGCGGCCAAGGCGGCGATGGGCACCGCTCGCCGCGTACGCAAGCAACCCGCCGTGCGTGACGCACTGAAGGCCGGTGACTTGTCGCCGAGCCAGGCCGAAGCGGTGTCCGCCGCAGTGAAGGACGATCCCGACGCGGCCGAGGATCTGCTCGGCCTCGCGAAGACCGAGGGTCACCGGGGCCTGCGCCGAGCGTGCGATCGGGTGACTGCGGCCGCGCGCTCGCGCGAGTCCGAGGCGGAGAACGACGAGCGCATCCATCGCGATCGGTACCTGCGGCACCGCACCCTGGCCGATGGCTCCGGTCGCATCGAGATCCAGGGCCCGCTCGACCGCACCGCGCAGATCATGGCGAGCCTCGAACCGCACGAGCGCGAGATCTTCGAGGCCAACCGTGCCGCCAGCAACCTCGTCCACCCGGAGTCCGTGGCGTTCGACGCGCTGGTCGCGGTGTGCACCACCGATACGAGCGCGGCCGAGGACACCCCGGTACCGAAGCCGAAGCCGAAGACGCGCGGGTCCCGGCCGCTCGCGACGGTGGTCCTGCACATTTCGTACGACGCGTACCTGCGCGGCTGGACCGTCCCCGGCGAGATCTGCGAGATCGAGGGCTTCGGCTCCATCTCGGTCGCCAATGCGTACCGGCTCGCGTCGGACTCGTTCCTCAAGACCGTGATCACCAACCACGTCGACGTCACGTTGATCTCCCACCTCGGGCGCACCATCCCGGCCCATCTCCGGACCGCCATCGAAGTGCGCGACCGCACCTGCGTGATCGCAGGCTGCGAAGTCGACCGCCACCTCGAGATCGATCACAACATCCCCGTCGCCGCTGGCGGTAGAACCGACCTCACCAACCTCGCCCGCCTCTGTCACCACCACCACAGTGAGAAAACCCGCCGCAACCTTCGGAGAA